>JAQVQL010000363.1 GCA_028701595.1 Herbinix sp. | reverse complement strand
AACTTAATATATGGTGAAAATGAAGCAGGTAAGTCCACTATACATACCTTTATTAGGGGTATGTTATTTGGCATAGAAAGGCTAAGGGGCAGAGGAGCAGCCACAAAGGAGGATGTCTATACTCGATATCTTCCCTGGGATTATCCGGGAGCATATGGTGGACAGATGGATATTAAGCTTGGGGATAAAGATTATCGCCTGCAAAGAAGCTTCCATGCCAATGATAAATCATTTACGATTCTTGATCTTATAACGGGCAGGGAGGTTAAGCTTAAAGAAGGCCATATCAGTGAGCTAATACCGGGACTTACTGAATCCGCATTTCGCAACACCATCAGTATCGAGCAGCTAAGGGCTGAGACGGATACCGAACTTGCAGCCCATGTAAGGAACTACATTACGAACTTATCCATCGCAAAGAGTAGGGAAGTAAATGTAGAGAAAGCCGTCGGTTTATTAAAGGAGCAGAAGAAAGCTCTAGAGTCCGTGCCATATTCTAATCAGCTTAAGGCCTTATCCGAGGAAATAAGCGATGGTGAGGGCAGAGAGAATAAGATTGACTCGCTTAGCTCTAGTCTTAATGAGCTTAAAAACAAAGAGATAATCCTAAGAGAGCAGATAGAAAAGCACACAAACCAGAAGAATCAAAGGGAAGAGGAATTAACCTCCCAGCTACCTGCTATACTTGAAAGATATAGAACCTACCGGGAGCTTACTAAGCAATATTCTCAAATTAACCCTCAGGTTGAATCCCTAAATAATAAGCTTACTGAATATCAGAAATATATAGAGGACCTTGATAATAAACAAGAGGTTAATTTAAGGGTTACAAAAAATAAACGCCTTGTATATATTGCTTTATGCCTAATAGCAGGCTTACTAAGCTTTATTGTTACAAGGTCCGTTATAATAAGTGCGGTTATACTAGTGCTAGCTATTTTTACAGGTGCGGTATTATTGACTATTTCGGATAAGAAGGAGCTTGCTACTGACAAGGAAGAGTATCTAAAAGCAAGTATGTCTCTTGAGCATGGCAAGGAGCAACTAGAAGAGCTGACAATCAGAAGGAAGAAATTAGAAGACGATTGTGACGAGCTTCATGATACAATTATGTTATATATGCAGGAGTTTATATCTGAGGATGAGTTAACCTTTGATGCAGTCGAAAGGCTTAAGGATGCTATTGAGAGCAAGAAGAGGGAGACTTTTGATAGACAAAAAGAACAGAATAAGCTACTACAGGAATACAACTTTCAGATAGGAAAGATAAGCTTGGAGCTGTCCCAGCTAGAGAATAATGAGACAGAGCTTATGAAGAATAAGGAGCAATATGCATACATAATGCAAAAGCAGAAGGAAAAGGAGCTGGAGCTTAATGCAGTTAATCTTGCAATAGACACCATACAGGAGCTTTCTGTAACTATTCATGACAGCTTTGGCCTACAGCTAAACGACGCGGTCTCTAATATTATTGATTCCGTAACCAATCATAAATACCAAGACATTAAGATTGATGAACGACTGAACATCAAGCTTGGATGGAATGATAAATATATTTTACTCGATAGATTAAGTGCCGGAACTATAGACCAAGTGTATTTTGCGCTTCGTATGGCTGTATGTGATTTGCTTCTGGGGAAGGAGCCGATGCCTCTTATTTTGGACGATAGCTTTGTGCTATATGATGATAATCGTGTTAAGGCTGTATTAACAGAGATTGCTAGACGTAATCAGGTACTATTGTTTAGCTGTCAAAGTAGAGAAAAGCAGATTATCGAGGATTTGGGTTTACCATTTAACTATATTGAGCTGTAACGGAGGCTTCTATGGATAAAAGAAATAGGGATTCCATCAACAAGAAGAGGAAGAAAGCTGGACAAGCAATTAAGCTTATCCTGAAGCTTTTTGCTCTTCTTTTTTTGTTGGCTCTAGTTATTGGAATATTTTATTTTTATAATAGCTATGGTAGGACTATTGTTCGACTACAAAAGGAAGCCAAAGATTTAGTCCGTTCATCCTCAGAGGAAAGTTTTCGATCCTCGCAAACCAGCCTAGTCTATGATAATGACGGCGAGCTTATTTCAACCTTAAGGGGCGTCAAGGATGCCTATTATATCGAATATAAGGATATTCCGGCTACGGTACTAAATGCAATTATCGTAACCGAGGATAAGAAATTTTTTAGCCATGAGGGTGTGGATTATCTGGCAAATGTCCGTGCCGCCATGTCTCTTATTAAGAATAAGGGAGAGATTACCCAGGGAGCCAGCACTATCACTCAGCAGCTTGCAAGGAATGTATTTCTTACCCATGAGGTTACTTATGAGAGGAAAATAAAAGAGATATTTATTGCCCAGGAGCTTGAGAAGATTTACTCCAAGGATAAAATTATGGAGTTTTATATTAATAATATATATTATGCCAATGGTCACTATGGAATACTGGCAGCTGCTAATGGTTATTTTGGCAAGGGAATTAACCAGCTTAGCCTATCTCAGGCAGCATTTTTATGCTCTATACCCAATAATCCAAATAAATATGATCCGTTAATATCCATGGAGCACACATTAGAAAGAAGAGATAGAATTCTAAGGCAGATGCATGCTGATGGAAAAATAAATTTAGTTGATTACAGAAGTGCTCTTGATGAG
>JAQVQL010000362.1 GCA_028701595.1 Herbinix sp. | reverse complement strand
TACATGCTTAATCATAACGCTTTCAGGATTCCTGGCACTATGACTTTGGATGAGCTAGAAAAAAAGCCAAGCAAAGTCACTTATTTCAAGGAGAAATATGAGAAGTTTCGAGACGGTATTATAGACCATGATGTATTTATTGATGATTCGAATGTAGCTCTTCTAGATGGGCATGATTTTGTGTTTATAGCAATTGATAATTCGGAGGCTAAAAGGATAATAATTGAACACCTCATGGCCTCCAAAATTTCGTTCGTGGATTTGGGTATTGGAATAAGTGTTGTTAATAATTCATTACGGGGCTCTATAAGGAAAACGCTTATAACACCAGAAAATTGCGGTTACCTAAATAAGATTTCTATTGAAAAAGCAACAGGCGAAGATATATATTCTCAAAATATTCAAATTTCAGAATTAAATGCTTTGAATGCAATCATGGGTGTTATAGCTTGGAAGAAGTTGAACGGTTTTTACTTAACAGAAGATACTTTTTATAATTCAACTTTTATAATTGATGAAGAGGAAATTAAAAATGAGACATAAATTCGTTGAATATATACCATCACAAATTGAAGAAGATATACTTTATATCTCCATTGAATACGATGTTGCGAAGCATAAATGCCCCTGTGGATGCGGAGCGGATATTGTAACATCTTTATCACCAGCAAGATGGAAGTTAACCTATGATGGTGAAACGGTATCTCTTTATCCTTCGATTGGAAACTGGAGCCATGGGTGTAAGTCACATTACTGGATTACTAATGATAATGTGGTATGGGCAGGTCAGATCACTAATAATCAAATGAATAAAGTAATAAGAAATGATAAAGAGGCAGTAAAAAAACATATCGAAAGTAGTTCAAAATCGAATGGCTTCATTGATTGGATAAAAAATATATTTAGATCTCGCTAATGTTTAGACGAGCAGTATCAGAGGATAGCAGAGTAGATCCGTGCTTAAAGCAAAAGAACTGAAACAGGTACAGAAGCAAAACTGGCTGTAATTTTCAGCAAAGGATTGATGAAATGCATTCCTGCCCTGAAGAAAACTACCTGCGAGGTAAGGGATGTGATAACGACCTGGTCGGAAGGCTCCCGCAGAGTATCATGGTCGTCAAGGACGATCAGATAAGGATCCAATTCAAATCCGGAATCGTGATGAATCAGCGGGTTTTATACTTTGATTAACATGCGCAGAGACAGCTAACAAGACGTTCCTGCCTGAAAATACAAGCTTTTAAGACTAAAATTCTCAGTGCTGCTGAGAGTTTTTAGTGTTGATGGGTTTAATAGATACTTGATTTTATTCGCCCCGTAGAATATAATGACTTCAAGGAGGCGTAGTTATGGGGTTTATAACTGCAAGTCAAGCAGCAAGTAAGTGGAATATATCACAGCGAAGAGTTCAGATTTTATGTGCTGAGGGACGCATTAATGGCGTTTTTAAATTGGGAGATAATTGGGCTATTCCTGATGATGCTGAGAAGCCTCAAGATACGCGAAGGAAACGAGAGAATAAAGATGATAAAGAACATAAATGTGATTGATCTGTTTTGTGGATGTGGAGGGTTTTCTAAAGGGTTTGAGCAGGCAGGTTTTAGTATAGCGTTAGGAATAGATTTGTGGGATGATGCTATTGTGACGTACAGGCATAATTTTCCTAATACTAAAACAATCAATAATGATATTGATGTATTAGGTGGACAGGATCTTTTAAATATTGCAGAAATTACAGCGAATGAAGTAGATGTAATTATCGGTGGACCTCCGTGTCAGGGATTTTCGCTATCCGGCAAAAGAATGCTTGACGATCCACGAAATAAGCTCTATAAATCTTTTGTGGAAATGGTTGAGTTTATTAAACCGAAATTGTTTGTAATGGAAAATGTGCCGGGTCTAATTAGATTATTTAATGGTCGAGTAAAGGATGAGGTTATTGAGGACTTCACACGTATTGGATATAACGTAAGTATGGAACAACTCTCTGCAGATGAATATGGAGTTCCACAACAAAGAAAACGAGTTTTTTTTGTTGGGATAAATACTAAAAAAATACATAATACAG
Source organism: Herbinix sp. (assembly GCA_028701595.1). GTDB lineage: Bacteria > Bacillota > Clostridia > Lachnospirales > Lachnospiraceae > Mobilitalea. The sequence continues at coordinate 599 of JAQVQL010000362.1, read as the reverse complement.
CTTGGTTTCCCTTCCCGGAAGCGACACACGGTAGAGGTAAGTTGCCTTTTGTTACATCTGAAGACGCTATATCCGATTTGGATTTCATTTCAGATGAAATTGCGTTATCAGAGAAAACTCATTATGAATTAGATGCAAAAACAGATTATCAAGAGTATATGCGAAAGAATAGTTCTGCTTTATTAAATCATGTAGCAACGTTGCATAAAGAGAGAACCAAGCAAATTATATCTATGGTTCCTGATGGTGGGAATTATAAAGATCTGCCTCATGAACTATGGCAAACTCGTAAAGTCAATATAGCTTGGACACGAATGAACAGCCAAAAGCCTTGTTTTACAATTGATACCGGACATAATCATCATTTTCATTACAGGGCTAACCGAGTACCTACAGTAAGAGAATCAGCCAGGATACAATCCTTTCCTGATGATTTTGAATTTATCGGGATTAAAACCAGTCAGTTAAAGCAGGTTGGAAATGCAGTCCCGCCTCTACTGGCTGAGGAAATAGCCAAGAGTGTGCTTGAGGTAATTGAAAGGGGTTGAAGTTTTGTATAATCATGAAAACCAGTATCGATGCACAATAATACGGGGAAA
>JAQVQL010000060.1 GCA_028701595.1 Herbinix sp. | reverse complement strand
AAAAAAGACTTCAGCATATCAACCTTAATGCTGAAGTCTTTTTATAGTGTAGCATTGATTAGTTCTTAACTATTTTCATCATGATTACTTATTGTGTTTTGGAATGCTTTTAATTTCAAGGTTAGCTTCTTTGCATTTTTATTATTAATTATCCACTCAATTAAATGCACCGCTACAAATATTATTAGTATTGATAAAATCATTGATCCTATCATTTCGCTTTTTAATATACCCACAATATGGCTAAACGACAAAATCATTGCCTCTATCAAAAGTAACTGAAATATCTTTCTCATTATGCTCTGTTTTAAGCTTAGTTCCTTCGTTGAATAAGTTACCAATGAAGGTATTACTGCAATTAATCCAAATAATAATGGCGAAAAATATGCTTCATATCCAAAGCTTTGATTAGGTTCATATATCAGACCCAATATAGCTATAACTAATGTAAGTATTGTAACTATAATAAAATAATTCATTAATTGCTTACGTACGAACTCACTAATACTCATATATTAACCATGCCTTTCTCATAGCCTGCATACTTTGGCTGCAGGAACAATTTTGCCGTGTTATTGTAACTTTTTCTTTAATTCAGGGACATATTTTCTTGAAATTATGACTTCCTCCCCATTTTTCATCTTTGCCACGAAGCGACTGTTTAAAGCAGGCTTAATACATTCAATTTTCATAAGATTAACAATAACTGATTTTGAACATCTAAAAAAGCTTCTACCTCCATATAAGGATTCCAGCTCATATAACTTATTTCTTAACTCATATACCTTGTCCTTTAAATAAACAAATACCTTATTGTCAACTGAATCTATATAAAAAATGTCATGTAAGCTTATGTAGAATTCCTCCTGATCCATATAGGCTGTAAGCGTTGTATCCTTTAACTTAACAAAATCAATAATATTTGAGATTTCCTCTCGTACTTCATAGCATTCAATCAATATACGCTCTTCTTTATCTCTGCTCACACATTTTATATAAATTCTCATGACTTCTCCTTAGTACTTTAATTGTATATTTAGTTCTCCTAACCCTTTTAAATAATAATCAAAATAGGATAGTACTATTTTATTTGTCGTTTCTATACAATATCTACTATCAATTTCGCCTGTACCTAACAACCCGGCTAGTAGGGGCGAAAATAATGGTAGGTCTGTAAAATTCAAATGTCCTGATCCTAAAAATACAGTTTGTCTTGAATCTATTGCATTTTTATTTATAATCATATTAGCATATGTCGAAGCATTTTCCAATCCATCATTATAATGATCTTCATTAAAAATATTTAGTATAGGAATGGGATAGGCAGTTTCATTAATAACTTCTATTCCACTATCTACAGATAACACTTCCCCTATCATTGTTCCATCAAGTATGATTACAGCATCAATATCTTCTCTGGCTCTTCCCATCTGTGCAGCAGTTGCTCCGCCAAGAGAATGACCAAAGGCACCAATATTACTAATATCTATTCTTTTATACACATCATCCTTAACTGTAGCTCCTACCTTTGTTAAAATAGTATCTATTACAAAATTCATATCTGCAGTTCTAATATCTAACCATTCATGGCTGAGTATATTGCTTTTCTCTATGTCATATATATTGGATTGTACGGCTACAGCCTCATTTAGAAAGCTTTGATCTACAATAGTAATTTTATTATCTGTCTGCTTTGTAAAAAAAGATTGATAGGTATGATCTATACTGCATACCACATATCCATTACTTGCAAGCTCCATAAATGTGGAATAATTACTTCCACGAAATCCAAAAGCCCCATGAGAGAAAATAACAAGTGGAAACTCATTTTCAGCACCATTAGTATCTGGATACCAGAATTCTATTGTAAGTTTACGAGACTGATTTCCCTCAAGATAGCTTTCAGTTCTACTCTTATCCTCTAAGGTATAACTAGCTGTAACAACTTCATATTCTCCGGTAACTGGTAAATCCTTAAATTGCGGAAATAGTATCGCAGGGGTTAATAGGAAAACTAAAGATAAACTTCTTCTAACGTAGATTAACACTGCTCTACTTGCCTTATATAATTTTTCCTCTTTTACTTTGTTCTTTGAAAGCCTCCAAAAATATACTAGCGCCATAATTGCCTGTATAAGCAGTATAATATAAAGCAAATTCCATCTAAAGCTTAGCTTAATAATTTGAAAAGAAGCAAGCAGAACCATTCCTATAAATATTCCAATTCTTATCTTGTTTTTTACTAATGTCTGATTTGATCTTGTTCGTAAACGAAATACCAGCAATCCAATCTCTAAACCTATAAGTATTACTAAAATTAATATTCCCATCTTTCTTTCTCCTCACCATTCTTTTTTTTGATAATTAATATGGGGCAATTATATTACCAAGAAAAAGCTTATGCAATACAAGTAGAGGTAAGATGCAAATATACGAAGTAAGATACAAAAAGAGTGGCTATTTCATAATATTAAGGGGTATACCCAAAATAATTATGAATCAGCCACTCTTAATCTATGCCTATCTACTATGAATCAAGTCACACCTAACCAGATGTGTACTAAACATAGTATTACATTACTCTTTAGTCATCTCTTCGATTCTGTTATGCATAATCTTGTTAAAATTAATAACCTTTCTTTCATACTCCTCGCTCATATATCTTGATGTTATCAGGAAGTCCGCTGTAGCTCTATTATTAGCAATAGGTATGTCATAGACCGCTGCTATTCGAAGCAGTGCTTTTACATCAGGATCATGGGGCTGTGATTCTAAGGGGTCCCAAAAGAATATAACAAAATCTATACTCCCTTCAACTATCTTAGCACCAATTTGCTGATCTCCTCCCAAAGGACCGCTGTTGTATGCTCTAACAGGAAGCTCAGTTTTTTCAGAAATTAATCTAGCCGTGGTTCCAGTTCCGCTAAGAAAATGATTCTTTAATATGTCTTTATGCTCTTGCACCCATTCAATAATTTCATCCTTTTTACTATCATGGGCAATCAAAGCTATGTGCTTTTGTTTCTCAATTGTAAAATTAATATATTCATCCATTATCATTCTCGTATTCCTCTTTTCAGTAATATAAGTCAGTATATACTACAAAATAATCTCATTTATACACTAATAATAATTGATAAGGAATTGAAAATCAAGTCAGATTCAATAAGTTTTACAAATCTATTCTCACTTTTCAAGGCTCTTAAGTCTCTCAATTACCTGCTCCATCATATCTGTATACTTTTGCAGCTTAGCATTCTCTTCTGCTATCTTGCTTTCGGGAGCCTTAGATACGAAGTTTGGATTGCTTAGCATTCCCTTAACACGCTTCAGCTCTCCCTCAAGTTTGTCTTTTTCCTTAGTTAGGCGTTCTATTTCCTTATCAATATCCACAAGGTCAGAAAAGGGAATATATATCTGAGCTCCGGGAATTACTGTGGATACAGCATCCTCACTTATACCTGATTTACCTTTTTGAACTAGAACCTCACTAGCAAATCCTAAGGTTGCAAAGAATACCCTGCTCTCTGTAAATATATCTCTTATCTTTTCACTATCTGAAACTACGATAACCGCTGCCTTTCTGCTTGGAGGAACATTCATCTCAGATCTAACATTACGAATACCCTTTACGGCCTCTTTAATTAATTCTATGCTCTCTGTATCCTTAGCATATTCCCAAGCAGGATTAAATGTAGGCCATGTAGATATCATTATTGAATCTGTTTCCTTAAGTCTTGTCATTTCCTGAAGGGTGCAGAATATCTCCTCTGTTACAAATGGCATATAAGGATGAAGAAGCTTTAGAGAATTGGTTAATACCCTCTGTAGTGTCCAGAGAGCGGCAACCTTTGTGTCATCTTCATCATTATACAATCTTGGTTTAACCATCTCGATGTACCAGTCACAGAATTCCTCCCAGATAAAATCATAAACCTTCTGTGCAGCTATACCTAGTTCAAAAGTCTCTAGATTATCTGTTACTTCCTTTACTAGTGTATTTGATTTCGATAGTATCCAGCGATCCGCCTGTGTCAAAAGCTTCTCATCAATAGACTCCGGTATATCTGCCTTCTCTAAGTTCATCATAATAAATCTGGAGGCATTCCATACCTTGTTTGCAAAGTTTCTGCTGGATTCAACCTTCTCCCAGTAAAAACGCATATCATTTCCAGGGGCATTTCCTGTGATTAGTGTAAAGCGAAGTGCATCTGCACCGTATTTATCAATCACTTCAAGAGGATCAATTCCATTACCAAGGGATTTACTCATCTTACGTCCCTCCGAATCCCTCACAAGACCATGGAATAGTACCTTGCTAAATGGCTTCTCTCCCATATGTGCATAGCCTGAGAATATCATTCTTATTACCCAGAAGAATATAATATCATAGCCCGTTACTAATACATCAGTAGGATAAAAATAATCTAAATCATCTGTCCTTTCAGGCCAGCCCAGAGTTGAAAATGGCCATAATGCTGATGAGAACCAGGTATCTAAGGTATCCTCATCCTGTCTGAAATTAGTAGAACCGCATACATGGCATCTAGATGGTTCTTCCTCGGCCACTATAAGCTCACCACAGCTATGGCAATAATAAGCAGGAATTCTATGTCCCCACCATAGCTGTCTTGATATGCACCAGTCTCTGATATTATCGGTCCAGTTAAAATAAGTCTTTTCAAAGCGATTGGGAATAAGCTCAATCTCTCCGGATTTTACAGCTTCTATGGCAGGCTTAATTAAGTCGTCCATCTTAACAAACCACTGAGGCTTAATCAAAGGCTCTACTGTTGTATGGCAACGGTCATGTGTACCAACATTATGAGAGTGGTCCTCTATTTTAACTAAGAGACCCTGCTCCTTAAGCTCATTAACTATAGCTTTTCTAGCTTCATAACGGTCCATACCTGCATATTTACCACCATTTTCGTTGATAGTGGCATCATCATTCATGATGTTAATCTCAGGAAGGTCATGACGTTTACCAACTTCAAAGTCATTAGGGTCATGAGCAGGAGTAATCTTTACCACACCGGTTCCAAACTCCTTATCTACATAAGAGTCAGCTACAACAGGAATCTCCTTATTCATGATAGGCAGAATTACATTCTTACCTATCAGGTGCTGATATCTTTCATCATCAGGATGAACCGCTACAGCAGTATCACCAAGCATAGTCTCTGGTCTAGTAGTAGCTATCTCTACATATCCTTCTTCCCCTGCTATAGGATATCTTATATGCCAGAAATGACCTGATTGCTCCTCATGTTCTACCTCTGCATCTGATATTGAGGTGTGGCATATAGGACACCAGTTAATAATTTTAGAGCCTTTATAGATATAGCCCTCATTATAAAGCTTTACAAACACTTTATTTACCGCATGATTATTGCCATCATCCATGGTAAATCTCTCTCTGTCCCAATCACAGGAGGAGCCAAGCTTCATTAGCTGATTAATAATTCTGTCACCGTATTCATCCTTCCACAGCCAGGCTCTTTCAAGAAAGCCTTCTCTACCAAGGTCTTGCTTTTCTATACCTTCTTTTCTTAATTGCTCTATAATTTTAACCTCGGTCGCAATACTTGCATGATCAGTTCCAGGCTGCCATAGGGCATTATAGCCTTGCATCCTCTTAAAACGTATAAGAATATCCTGCATGGCATTATCCAGCGCATGACCCATGTGAAGCTGACCAGTAATATTGGGCGGTGGAATCACAATAGTAAATGGCTTCTTACTCTTGTCCACTTCTGCATGGAAGTATTTTTTCTCTAACCATTTTTGATATAGCTTATCTTCAATATCTTTGGGGTTATAAGTCTTTGCAAGTTCCTTATTCATTGTAATCTCTCCTATCACTATTATGATTTCATTTTATTCTACTGCAATACTTGTGTTGGCAATCCTATCAAAAACCAATAAAAAAGCTCCTCGACGCAAAGGACGAAGAACCGTGGTACCACCTTTATTCGTGGCTAACATATGGATTGAATATATACATCAGTCCACTAACCTAACCACCTTATTAGTCTGTAACGGGACTTCCCGGCATTCCCTACACACCTTAGTTTTTCTCAGGCTTCAGAAATGCTACTACAAAGCTACCTTCAGTAAGACCTCTTAATGATCATCTTTCAGCCGATGAATGATCCTCTCTGTTAAGTGTTGCTTACCTACTCCTCTTTATCAAGGCATTTGTCTTTTTGAAATATTACTACTATATTATGCAAAATAAAGATTTATGTCAAGGGCTTTCTATTTTTTCTTCTCCGTTCATTTGATACCACCCTTTTATTATTGTATATCTTGTGTTTGTAACTTTTTCAATAAGCATGTTTAAGAATCAGTAAAAACAAACAAATGTATCCAATCCTATTGTGCAATTCTTCTGAGTAAAGTACTGATTTATCAGATATCCTGCTTAATTTTATACTTCTTTAATATACTGATAGCCTCTGCCTCACTATCTGGATATACTTTTATCAAAGACATAATAGCCTTTGAAGCCTCTTCTTGTTGCTCCTTATTAGCTTGTATACGTTCTCTAAGCTTCTGCCTACGTACATTCAACCTATGTCTAACTTCAACCATCTCTCTATTGTCTAGGATAGCTGTTGGCTGATAAATCCATATCTCAGAATCAGTTACCTTATACTTTTTTAATTCCTTTATTAGTATATCATTATAGAACTCCAGAAGTTGCGAATTACTTTCGTACCTTTTATTCTCATCTTTTATCTTTACATACTGTTCCCATTGGTTTTTTAGCTGTTCGGAGCTCACTACCATATATTTGCTATAGCAATAATCAAGATAGTTTCTGTTGTTAACTGATTTTATTGACACCTTATTGCTAAGCATGATTACCTTGTTCAGCTTTAACTGTAACATTTTTATATCATGGGTATTTTTTCTAGCCTCCATGAATATATATAGTGCGGATACCATTCCCATAAGTACCGTCAGTAAAAATGGAAGAGTCATATTTGAATCTAATGTGCTTGATAAGGCTGCAAAAACTGCGAACAATACCACTATAACTACAAAAGTGGTTTTTATGATTCCTTTTAAAAAGGATTGCTTGTTTTTTATATCATTCTCTTCGTCCAGAAAGCTCTGCTTTTCTTTCTCAAGACGCACAATATCTCCCTCAATATCGTCCTGATAGCTTTCAGCCTCCTTAAGAGATAATAATTCCTTTGGAATCTGCATCTCATACCGCTCGAATAGTCGATATTGAGTATCCGTAATACTATATTTTCTATTACGAATATTATTTCTCTCTTTATTTAGGTTGAATATATTTCTTGCCGCATCCTCAATTGCTTCTCTTTCAAGCTTAGGAATCCTATCAATTTTCTGCATATCTGTAAGATATGAGGTTACTGCTTGATATTCAACCTTGGATTCCTCAATCTGGCGATAGCTCTCTGCTATTATTTCACTATTTTCCTTGATATACCCCTTACGATCCGTATAAGAATTTAATCGAACCGTCTGATCTCTGTTCGAATTATCTGATTGAATGCGGTCCGCCTTATCTTCCATATCAGAATTATTTGATTTCTTAAATAGTTTTCCTAACCATCCCATTTTTACTTCTCCTGATTAACGGTGCATGTCAGTACATTATTCTATAGAACTCTCATTTCACCTATCCATTCATATATCATTTGCTTACATTTTTCTCTGACTTCTTCCGTTTTACCGGAATCCTTCATCTTTCTTAGTATATATATATCATCCATATCCTTGCACCGCCCTGCATCATGGGATAATTGCTCCATTCTTAATACAATATCTTCACTAAGCTCTACACTAATTTGATTATTCGCTGTATATTCATTAAAAGCCTGTCTACCACCCTTTACTAGCCAGAGAGTGTATAGATATTGACGTAAGGTCTCTTCTCTATGATTACGCTCATAAGCCTGTAAGAACAACTCCAGTGCTCCCTCCAACCCACTAATATACAGAGTGGCTATAGCTTTATTATGAAGTATATCACCATAATCCTTAGGTGTTAAGTCCGCAGCTTCTTCTGAAATAAGTAGTCTGTCATACTGAGCTAATGCCTCAGAGTATTGTTTGCTTTTTAAGAAGGAATTTGCTTTAATGAACCATCGCTTAATAGGGGGCATTGTCCTAATATCATCGACAGTAGTCAGTAGCTTTTTTATTTCCTGTTCGGTATAATAATCCGAGCTACACATGATCACAGCCAGCAGTGTCTTATGGTCTACTCCCTGTTTCAGAGACATTTCCAGTTTCTCAGCCCTTGAAATTAGGCACAGCTCGGTACCTATCCAGTCTACCAAAGAATCAGTGAATAGGGTCTCATCAACAGAATAGATATTATTATAAATATAATAGCATAGCTCTTCAATAGAATAAATCCTGTGACCTGTAGTAGGCATAACATATGGTCTATCTGTTCTTTTCCCACTACATATTATTAGTTTTCCCATGCCCTGTCCTCACTTTATCATACATCTAGCATATATTCGGCAAGCATTCCGGTAGCTTGATAGATATCTCCAAATCCCAAATCGGAAATTACCAGCTTAACCTTTGATTTATCCACACATGTTATATGTAAATTCAACCTTGTCATTCGATTCGGTCTTTCTGGAAGATTATTCAGTGGTATTCTTTCCCTGATAACTTCCTTAGTCATAATATTTCTAATCACTATCTCAATATCAGTTGCTTCATCGCATATCACTTCAATGTCCTTATCCACCTCATACCAAGGCACCGCTGCATTAGATAAAATTATCTCCTGTGAAATCCCATCTAAATAGGCCTTCAGTCCAATCGAGCTTACTACCATCTCATTATTTAGTAGTATTATATTATTAAGGTTTTCTTCCCCTGATAATTCCTTCGCAGCATAACAAGCACCCTTGGTATAGAGATTTTGTCCAACAAACACTCTACGTCCCCCACATAGGCTCTTTATAACCTCACCTGCCCAATTATCCGAAAATCCTCTCCCTGTAAAATACAGAGTAGATACAATTTGCTTGTATAAAACAGTATTGGCTATAGTTTCAAATGTATATTTCTTGTCTACCTTTTTATTATTGAGTACAGAAAAATTTAAAGTGTCAGAAAAATTCTTCTTTTCCATGCCTGCAATCATAGGATTTGCCCTTCGGTTTATGCTTATCTGATAAAAGCTAAGTCCATCCTCATTAAAATCGAAAAGCCCAACATCATTTAGCCAAAGCTCCCTCTCCTGGCTTAAGGCATAATACATAAAGCAGCTTCCGTGACTTATAACATTAGCTCTATCTTTCTCTATTCCAAGCATATATAAGGCTTCATATATCCCTTCGATAATATTAGGATCCATTTCATGAAGAGTTACTACTATCTGAGTAATAGTCTCGGTGGGAAAATGATTCTTTATTAGCATCAATGTCTTTCTTAAGTATTTTTCCATTAGGGAAACCGCACTATATTTTTCTCCAAATATCGTAATTTCTTCATGATTTTTCAGTTTATGTAATAGCCGATCAGCCAACATACCTAAACCGTCCTTAGCACAAGCAATAGCCTCGCTGCCATATACCCAGGTCCTTGAATCACGCGTTTCGCATAAGGCAGTAGGGATGAGGGTGTTTTCCTCATCCTCTGTAGGACATATTGGTATCGGTTCGAATGTCTTATAGCTGTAACAGCTTATCTGTGAATAGTCATCACACAAATCATAGCCAACAATCAATTTCCTAGAGTTGTCCATCTTCTTCTCCCTCGTATGTGCTATTAATTAAAAGCAAATTAGGAACTCAAAAACCTGCAATTTTTTACTTATGATAATGGCAAGGAGCTCTCTCTAACTACATATTCCATTTCTATATATTCAGACATCATATCAAGAAGAGCCCGATCTTCCTGGGATTCTAGTGACTTTAGCATTCTATTTATACGGCTAAATTTCGAATTATCCGACGTGACATCTCCTTCGTATCTTATCCTAAATATGTCTGTCGTACTAACCTGGTCTTCCAGCTCCTCTGTTACAAAGTATTCTAGCTCCTCATTATAAAAAAGCACAAACTCCTTCACATGAATTCCCAGGTATACATTTGTCATTCGTTCTGTTTCATACTCTCCGCTATTATTACGCAGGCGATAATGAAGGAATACCTGCCTTTTAGGGTTCGTCTTATATTCTACATAGCATCTCTCTGTTATTCGCTTTGGTAATTTCACGACTTTATTATAGTTTTTAAAGAAGGGTAATATTATTCCCATCCTATCTAGTCTGTCAATATTATATGAAATGAAGCTTAATTCATTTTCAATAAAATTAGTTACATTGGAATTATATTTTAGCCATGCCAACAAACATATGTCGTTTTCTTCGTAGTTTAATTCCCTTCGTATAATCAGAAAAAGCTCTTCATCAATACTTTTATCATGGACTAAATACTTATATGCACAATATGTAAGAAACGCCCGTACAATCAGGTGATTTGTCACCCCGTTGTAATAATTCCGAAATACTGCAAACCCTTCTTTTTGATTGCTTTCCGTAAATAATATTCCTGTAAGCAATCTTTCCTCAAGTTCCCGTGAGTCTATATCAAAGTCTCTTGCCGATTGCCATAAAGTAAGCATGTCTGTAATAGAACCTTTAAAATATCTCACTAGGTAACTTAATATAGCATCATCATATTTTCCCTTAGAGTAAATATAGTAGCATAGTGAAACTAAAAGCTCCTCATTCTTAT
>JAQVQL010000059.1 GCA_028701595.1 Herbinix sp. | reverse complement strand
GATAGGACAGAGGTGGAAGTGTGGTAACACATGTAGCTGACTGCTACTAATAGGTCGAGGGCTTGACCTAAATGGTTTGTTAATTATCAGTAAAATGAACAAGGCTAGCGCCTAGTTCTTGGATGTAACATTTTCTAGTGTAGTATTTTGTCAATAAAATCTGTAATCCTCGATAGCTCAATGGTAGAGCACACGGCTGTTAACCGTGGGGTTGTAGGTTCGAGCCCTACTCGGGGAGTTTAAGGCTCCATGGTCAAGCGGTTAAGACACCGCCCTTTCACGGCGGTAACAGGGGTTCAAATCCCCTTGGAGTCATTCTATTGTCTTATTTTATAGGGTTTTTGGACCTTTAGCTCAGTTGGTTAGAGCAACCGGCTCATAACCGGTCGGTCCGGGGTTCAAGTCCCTGAAGGTCCATTATTTGGCCCAGTGGCTCAGTTGGTTAGAGCGCCGCCCTGTCACGGCGGAGGTCGAGAGTTCGAGTCTCTTCTGGGTCGTATTATTCTTGTGATATGGCCAAAAACCTAAAGTTATTAAGAAATATTTTATTTCATGGGATCTTAGCTCAGCTGGGAGAGCACCTGCCTTACAAGCAGGGGGTCATAGGTTCGAGCCCTATAGGTCCCATTAATGCCGGCGTGGCGGAACAGGCAGACGCACAGGACTTAAAATCCTGCGGGACTAATATCCCGTACCGGTTCGATTCCGGTCGCCGGCATTATCATCATTTAATATGTGTGCTTAGCTCAGCTGGATAGAGCGTCTGGCTACGGACCAGAAGGTCGGGAGTTCGAATCTTCTAGCACACGTAAGTAAAACAGTATGCATAAATATATGCATACTGTTTTATTTACGTGTGCTAGAAGAAGACTTCAAAGAATTGGAATTTTATGCATCGATAATAATATTATAATACAATCTTAATTTACCCATTAATATTTTTGTGTTAGAATAGACCATAGGAACTTAACAATGTAATAAAATGTGAATTGTAAAATGAAAATTCGCTGCTATTAATATATTGGAGGAAACAATGGATAAAAAAGAATTTATGGATATATTAAGACAATCATTAGAGGGTGAAATAGATAATAGTACTCTTGAGCAAAGTGTTAAATTTTATAATGAATATATAAGCTCTCAGCCCGATAAAAGCGAAGAAGAGGTCATAATAGAGATAGGAGATCCAAGACTTATTGCAAAGACGATTATTGAAACCGAGAGCTCTTCTCGTGGAGTAGCAGGAAGTAATAATGACAATGATAACAAGAGAAGCTACGAATATACATCGGCTAATGATAATCGTGGCTCATCAAACCGTAATAAGGTATATCATGTAAAGTGGTATCATATGGTCTTAATAGCTATTATCGTTATATTTTTATTTGCTTTATTGATTAGAATCGGATGGATTCTGCTTAGATTGTTCTTTATGTTTTTTGTACCAATCATTTTTATCCTACTATTATGGGCTATGTTTAGAAAACGTTAGGTAAAATGTAAATATACAAAATGAAACGACCGCAAGGGGGAGCCATGCGGTCGTTTCGATGAGGGGAGTATAAATAATTAATAAGGGGTTATAAGTGCCCAGAAACATATATCTGAGCACTTTTTTATTATAGTATAAAAACATCTATTTTGCAAGGTCAAATTAGCATTTTGTTTTCATTATGAATATTTCTGATAATAAAACAAATAATAATGTGTGCAATATCAATTTATTTTATTAGGAGGCTCATAATGAATAACAATAATTCAAGAAACAGTAATAGTAATAGCCAGACATCAACAAATGTAAGAAATGCTAATAACAACACATCAAACAATAACAGCAGAAATGCTAATAATGCTAACAATGCTAACACAGGCAGAAACGCTAATAATGCGGGCAATACTAATACAAATAGAAATGCCAACAACAATGCCAATAATAATGCCAATAATTATACTATTGGAACAAGTCGCAATGCAAACGGAACAAGATGTAATGATTCGAATTCAAGAAATACAAATACAAACAGATTTAGAGATATTGACTCAGAGAACAATTACTAATTTATAGCTTTATAAGGTAGGGTAGGCGAGCTTAGCCTACCTTATTTTTAATAAATAACTCTACTGCACTTCCTACTTTTTTCTATGATATCAAAATTATTTTGTCGGAATATAATATATTGAGAGGTTTATTTTGATTATATTATATTACAATTCTGAAAGGAAGTGCCAGTACAAGTATGTCTTTTGAAACAATTAAAGCAAATGATGTGTCAAATTATATTGGTCGACCAAATGTGTTAATTATAGATTTAAGAGATAAAGAGGATTATGTGAAAGGGCATATTCCATCGGCTGTTAACATACCCTATGATAACCTAGAGCGTGAAAGACAAAGGCTTAATAAGAATTATCTTTTGATATTATACTGTGATAGAGGTCATATCAGCCTTATGGCAGCCAGGGATTTAATGAAATATGGATATCATATAAAAAGCATGCATGGCGGAATTCGGGCATACTATGGTAAACTGATGTAATATGCCTAAAGAAGTTGACTGAGCAAATAATAAGCATTACAATGCTAATAAGGATAAATATTGATTGAAGTACTGGGAGGAATAAATGAAAAAATATGAGTATATATGCCCTTGCCATTTTGGACTGGAAGCAGTCTTGAAAAGAGAAATTACTGACTTGGGATATGATATAACAAATGTAGATAACGGAAAAGTAAGCTTTACAGGTGATATTAATGCATGTGCAAGGGGAAATATGTTCCTTAGAACAACGGAGAGGGTCTTATTAAAGGTGGCTTCATTTAAAGCGGAGACATTTGATGAGTTATTTGAGAAGACAAAAACCATTTCATGGGAAGAGTTTATTCCCAAGGACGGTAAGTTTTGGGTAGCGAAAGCTAACTCAGTTAATTCTAAACTTTTTAGTCCTTCTGATATTCAATCCATTATGAAAAAAGCTATGGTTGAAAGAATGAAATCGGTATATAAGATAGACTGGTTTGAAGAAAGCGGAAGTTCATACCCTCTTAGAGTTACCATAATGAAGGATGAGGTTACAATTAGCCTTGATACATCAGGTGAATCCTTACATCGAAGAGGATATCGTAAACTGACCAGTAAGGCTCCTATTACAGAGACATTAGCTGCGGCACTTATTATGCTTACGCCTTGGAATAAAGACCGTATTTTAGTTGATCCCTTCTGTGGTAGTGGTACAATTCCTATAGAGGCAGCTTTAATTGGTGCACGGATAGCGCCTGGAATTCAAAGGGAATTTCTTGCGGAGACCTGGAATAATATATTTCCAAAAGATATTTGGGATAAAGCAAGAGAAGAGGCAGATAGGTTTAAGCTTACGGATGTTGAAATGAACATACAGGCTTATGATTTAGACGGTGAGATAATAAAAGCAGCCAGACAGAATGCAAGGCTTGCAGGAGTTGAACATTTAATACATTTTCAGCAAAAAGAACTAAATGAGCTGAGTAGTAGTAAAAAATATGGATTTATTATAACAAATCCTCCATATGGGGAGAGACTTGAAGAACAGGAAAATCTTCCGAAGTTATATAAGGATATTGGAAATGTATTTGGAGCATTAGATGCCTGGTCCTATTATATTATTTCAGGATATGAAGATGCCGAAAAATATATTGGAAAAAAAGCAGATAAGAACAGAAAGATTTATAATGGAATGATGAAAACTTATTTTTATCAATTCATGGGTCCTAGACCACCAAAGAAATAGTAAATTAGCAAAGGTGCTGAAAAATTCAGCACCTTTTTTTATATTCTCTTGGATAACCAGTGGGTTATATCTGAATAAACCTCTTCGTTATTTAATTCATTTAATAATTCGTGTCTGCAATCAGGATATAACTTAAATGCAACATTAGTAAAACCAAGCTTTTTGTATGTTGAGAGTAATCTCTTTATATCCTTGCCATAGGAACCGACTGGATCCTTCTCACCACTTATGATAAACATGGGTAGATCGAGCTTTGTCATACTGATTAGCTTTTTATTGGCAGCAATAGACGTTATCTTTAAAAGATCATTATAAAATGCTGATGTACATATGAAACCGCAGTATGGATCGTGAATATACGCACCACCTATAGGATGACTCCTTGTTAGCCAATCATAAGCAGTTCTATCTGCAAATTTAGTATACTTTTTATTTCCAAATATTAAGTTTTTAAGATAAGGCGAGGCATATTTAGGCCCCTTAAACTTTTTAATGAGGGAGGTCATAAATAACCCCGCCTGTATTAGAGGCTTTGTTGGATAAGCGGTGCCACATAATATTACTCCATTATATTTATCATAGGTTTGGATTATATTACGTGCTATTAAAGAGCCCATGCTATGTCCGAATAAGAAAAATTTGTTGCTTCTATTATTTTGCACGATATATTCACTGACAGTAATGGCATCATCAACAATGAGCTGATAGCCTTTATGATAAGAGATGAATCCGAGTTCGTTTAACTTTTTGTCAATACCATGACCTCTATGGTCATATAAAAACACATCAAAGCCTTGGTCAACTAAGTACTGCGCATAAGAACCATATCGTTTTTGATGCTCTGCCATCCCATGCAATATCAATACGCTTGCCTTTGGCTTTTTTGGGCAGCTAAGATAAGTAAGCTTAGTAATATAGCCATCCTTCTGCTTGATTGTTATATAATTGGCTGTTTCCATTTTATTATCCCCTATTCGATTTAACAATCAACGTGACAAGTTACTATTCTATTATATAGATTTTGTCATCAAAATGCAATGATTAACAGAGACAAAATCATGCATAATTCAGCAAAAATAGAGTATAAGTATAAAATTCCATTGTTAATGAGGTGCAATTCATATATAATCTACTTATAGATTGAATTATATACTATGTGCTTAGGGGGAAGCATCATGGAGAAGGCTTTACTAAAAAGAGCAGCTTTTCAAAGCGTAGCATTAATGCTAGGTGTTATTATGCTGTCTTTTGTTATAAACCAATATAACAGTGTAGCCATTTCTGCAAGTGGTAATGTGGATATTTTACCTGATACACAGACAGAGGTTCAGAATGTAATTCAAAAGGTTCCCGCCATAAGTAAACCAGATGATGTTGGCGAAGAAGTAGCTATAGATATATTAGATAGACCGAGGCTTATATTTGCAGGAGCCGATACAGATATTAGCAAAGACATACTAGAACTACTTGGAGAAAAATATCTGGTTGTTAGAAAACCACAAGGAGGGGCTCTTCAGATTCAGCTTGAGGATCTTTATCTTACAAAGAATCTGAAACTTACTATCTCCGGCATTATGGGAAAAATCCTTGATAATAATTGTATTGGACGAGTTAATAAGGAAGACGTATTTATCGGAGAGCCGAAATACATAGAAAAAGAAACCGCTATTCAAGAGGAGAATGGTCTTTTTTCGACCATATTATCAAGAGATTATGGTAATGACTTTGTGCAAGATATTCAGATTACAAGCCAAACAGATGACTTGGGGAATAGTATATTAGAGGTTATGCTTTTGCTTGATCATGTATATGTTCATAATATATATGAAGATGAACACTACTTTTATATAGATATAAAAAGTCCTAAAGAAGTATATGATAAGATATTGGTAATTGATGCTGGGCATGGTGGTAAGGATCCTGGAGCTGTCTCTAGGGATGAGCTTACATATGAAAAGAATATTAACCTAGGTATATTATTGGAGCTTAAGGAGTTACTTGACAAGGAGAATATAAAGGTCTATTATACCAGAATTATGGATGATAAAATATTCCTTACCCCACGAGTTGCGCTGGCAAATGATGTCGATTGTGATTTCTTCATTAGTATTCATAACAACTCAAATGGTCATTCTAAAAAGATAAATGGTACTGAAATTCTTTATTATGATCATGAACATAAGAGTATAGCTGTAAAGAACATGGCTAAAATATTCATTGAGGAGATATCCAAAACTTCATCATTAAGAAATAATGGTTTAGTGCAAATGAGGAATGATGATGTACTAATTCTAAATCATGCCAAAGTTCCGGCTATTATAGTTGAAGCAGGTTATATGAGCAATATTAATGACTTAGAATACTTAAATAGTACATCAGGTCAAGAAGCCATAGCAGAGGGAATATATAAGGGTATTTTGAGAGCATATGAAGAGCTTATGCCATAGGAATAAACCGAGAAACGATTGGGGACATAACATGAAGAGAATTATATTTGCTACTTCCAACGAAGGAAAGATGAAGGAAATTAGAGATATATTAAAGGGAATGGATATAGAGCTATTATCACTTAAGGATGCAGGCATAGATATAGATATTATAGAGGATGGCACAACCTTTGAGGAAAATGCCATTATAAAGGCAGAAACGGTCTGTAAATTAACAGGAGAGATTGTTCTGGCAGACGATTCGGGTCTGGAGGTAGATTATCTTGATAAAGCTCCGGGAATATATTCTGCTAGATTTCTTGGAGAAGACACACCTTATTCCGAAAAAAATAGCTATATTATAGATAAGCTAAAGGGCATCCCAAATGATAAGCGTAGTGCCAGATTTGTAAGTGTCATAGCCTGTTCATTTCCTGATGGACACATAATTACCAGAACGGGGATACTTGAGGGATTTATAGCCGAAAGGATTAGCGGATCCAATGGCTTTGGGTATGATCCAATTTTTTATGTACCTGAATATAATTGCACTACTGCTGATATGCCTACTTCAGAGCTAAAAAATCAAATCAGTCACAGAGCGAAGGCTTTAAAGGCCATAAAAGAAGTATTGATAGAGCATTTATCACATTAAGAAATTCTGGAGAAATGAAATGAAGGTACTGATAGTTAGTGACACCCATGGCAGAGACAAGTATTTATTTCAAACCTTGCAAAAGGTAAGACCGATTGACCTAATGATACATCTTGGAGATTATGGAGGCACTGAGGAATATATTAAGTCAATAGCAAACTGTCCTGTAGAAATGGTATCCGGGAATAATGACATATTTAAGGGACATCCCAAGGAAAAGGTTATTATGATTGGAGATTATACTGTATTTTTGACTCATGGACATAGATACGGAGTATATTATGGTACTTCTCAAATTAAAGAAGCTGCAAAGGCAAGACAGGCCCATATAGTTATGTTTGGTCACACACATATTCCTTTGATTGATTTAATGGATGACATCTGGGCAATCAATCCTGGTAGTATAGCATTACCAAGACAGAGGGGCAGAATTCCAAGCTATATAATTATGGATATAGACAGAGAAGGCAAAGCGCATTTTACGATAAAATATTGTGAGGAGTAGGACAAGCCCTTAATTAGAGTGATTTGGTCCTTTATTACATTTAAATGGACAATATTCAAGATTATGTTAGAAAGCTATGATTTTACATCTGAAAAGATAGAAAAAGATGTGTCAAGCGTTTTTGAAAATGTCCTAAAATTGTTTAAACATTAGCACCAGATTTCTGGTGCCAAGCTAAGTGAATGCATCAATGGAGTATTCTATAGATGTTTTCATTTTCGGGTAACCTTAATAAACCTACAGGTTTCTATATTTAATTTAAGCTACTTCTTTTCTATGTGCCTGGCTTTTAGCATACCTTTCAAAGGATGCCTGTTTCCATGGATGGCTCATTGGAGGTATATATTTTTTCTTAGGTACATCAGGAATAGTAGCTAAATCAAAGGCTTTCGAAGAAGGCTTATGCTCTGGCAGTAGTTCAAGTGCATAGACCAGCTCGCCAATACAGCTAAAAAGTTCACCATTGAAGGATTTTATAACCATTGCAGTGGTACCTTTCCGGTAATGTACTGCAATCCCCTGGCTGTTTACAGGAATATAATACTCGTTTTGATACTTTAGGCAACTCCCATTATCAATCTTTCTAGAAGATAATACCGCCAATGTCAGATTGATTTTATCAGAATCAGGTTGCGTTTCGAACACAGATTTGATACTATCAATAGGTAGAGCGAACTGCTTATTGAATTTCTTTATGTAGGAGTTTAGGAATTCATTTGCCTCCTTAATTGAGGTGATACCCTTTAAGCGTAGTTCAACAGGAAGGCGGGATTGAAGAGTGCCAAACATTCTTTCAACCCGCCCTTTTGCTTGTGCAACGCTGGATGTACGAATGTCAACGCCTAATTGTTTACATGCATATCCGAACTGAGTAAATGTATCCTTTTCAACATCCTTTTGATGCTTCTTTTTGTATTCGAATACTGTACGATTATCAGTAAAAAACTGATATGGAATGCCGTACGTACTAAGTACCTGATGAAACACATGATAGTATCCATTTAAGGTCTCCTGTTCATCGAAATAAGCTCCAACAATCTGCCCTGTAGCATCATCAACAGCGATATGAAGCTGTGACTTAGCTTCTCCAAACCAATGATGTATAGACGCATCCATTTGTAGCATTTCACCAAAATAGGCACATCTGGGACGCCTTGGATGAGAGTCTTCCAGATCAAGAATAGAGCTTTGAATGATAGCTACCTTCTTTTTAGATTTAGTCTTAGACTGAAGGGCCTTTAGCACCTTTTTAAGCGCCTTTTTAGTAGCTCGATTAGCTTTAGGGGAAAGGATATGTTCCTTTCGAAGTATAGAGGAGATAGTGCTGACAGACACATTGATGTTCTCATTTTCAGCAAGTAGTTCTGAATAATGAGTTAGGTTGCAGTCGTAGTACTTAGTACGATATAAGTCTAGGATCAACTGCTTTGTATCTGTTGGAAGAGTAATGGCTGGTTGCCTACCACGGTTACCATGAACAAAGCAAGCCTTGCCCTTTTCATTGTAACGCTTGATCAAACGGTTGATATGGCGTTCTGAACACCCGATTTTAAGAGCAGCGGTTTTCTTATTACCATTTGAATCAACGAGTTTCTTAATGATTTCATACTTGTGATTTTCATCCATTGTGAGTATTACCTTTCTAATGATGTTCACCTCATCTCTTATTCATGAGGTTTCATTATACAATATAGATTCTATTTAGGACATAATCATTTGTGGTACACTAGGACATTATCATAAATGAATCATAGTTTGTTAATACTTTGATAAAAATTCTTGTTGACAATAGCAATTCTTCCATATATAATGTTGGAAGACTATTACAGAAAGAGAGGTAAAACATATGAAGTTATTTATTAATAGAAATCAATTCGATAATAATCGTGTTAACGCGACAGCTATGTCTTTATGTGGAAATACCTCATGGATCTGTAAGAATCGTGTTTGTATGTAAGTTGACCTAACCTTTCCTGCTGCCTTCGGGATGGGATCAACAAAATAAACCGAGTTTTTGCTTATTTGCCGTGGTATTTCTACCGCGGCTTATTTTATTGCATGAGTCTAGAATCAAATACAATAAAATTGTTAAACACTAAAATATCGGTTATGAAATGTCGTGCATCTAGGGAATGCAGGAAATGGAGGAGTAATGATAAAACTGTCTTATTATTTAAAGAAGTATTGGTATGCATATGCCTTTGGTCTGATTTGCACTGTGGTTGCCGTATCCTTGGATATGATTTCACCACAGATTACAAAGCGTGTCATAGATGATGTTATTGTAGATGGGCAAGTGGGTTTGCTTCCTACTCTCTTAATAACAATTTTAATAGTAGGCCTAGGAAGAGCAGTCTTTGCATATTTTAAAGAGGTAACCTTTGATACTATAAGTTCAAAAATCGCATCAAAGATTAGAAAGAGGTTATTTGTCCATATACAGGGCTTATCCACAAGCTTTTTTGATGAAAACAATACAGGGGAATTAATGTCAAGAGTTAAGGATGATGTAGATAGAATTTGGGTAGCTCTCGGATATGTAAGCATGTTAGTAATAGAGGTAGTTGTTCATACCGCTATCGCCCTGTTTTTTATGTATCGCCTGAGTCCTAGCCTAGCTATTATACCTACAGTTGTTTTACCAATTGTGGCAGGCCTTGCCATTTTAATGGAAAAGAAATTAGGAACGATATATGAGAAAATTAGTGAGCAAAACGCGCAACTAAATACCGTTGCTCAGGAGAACTTATCCGGTGTTCGTACCGTTAAATCCTTTGCTAGAGAAAAGTTTGAGATAGAAAAATTCTTATCTCATAATAAGCAATATTATGAGCTTAACATGAAGCAGTCTAAGGTTTTTATAAAGCTGTATCCTTACTTTCAGCTGATTACAAAGCTACTGCCCATGGTAGTAATTTTTGTTGGGGGACGTCAGGTTATAAATGGAGACATTTCTCTTGGTACCTTGGGAGCCTTTACAGAATATTCTATGAATATAGTTTGGCCTATGGAAATGCTGGGTTGGCTATCAAACGATTTGGCTGCCGCATTTGCATCCTATAAGAGGATTAAGAAGATATTTGGAGAGAAGCCGGTAATAATTGAGCAAGAAAATCCTATTACTCTTGATGAAGTCAAAGGATCTATAGCTTTTGATAATGTATCCCTTGCTATTAAGGATACGAAGATTCTCTCTGATATTAGCTTTAATCTGGACGCTGGCAAAACCATAGGTATTATGGGAGCAACTGGCACCGGGAAGACCTCGATAATTAATTTATTACAGAGGTTTTATGATGTGTCAGAGGGTGAGATTCGCCTTGATGGGGTGAATATTAAGGATATGTCGCTAAATCAATTAAGAAGTAATATATCGCTTGTTATGCAGGATGTGTTCTT
>JAQVQL010000361.1 GCA_028701595.1 Herbinix sp. | reverse complement strand
CATCATTAATACAATTAAATAAAGTGGTCTTACCCGCACCATTACGTCCTAATAGACCATATATATAACCTGTTTCAAATGTAAAGGATGTACCAAGAAGTACCTCCTTTTTATCAAAACTCTTTTTGATATCCTCTAATATAAGCTTCATAATACTCTCCCCCATATTAATATAAATTAAGCGATTCTATTATGAAAATATACCATATCCTTACATACCATGCAAGCTTATGAGAATGTGTTTTCTGAAAACCTTACGGCTTATTTATTAATAATTTCTATTGACAGGATTACACTTCAATGGTAATATAGCTGATAAATTCGAAAGGAAACATTTATCATGTGTAATTTACTTTTTGCAAAGCTAAATAGGGACGACGATTTCTAGCGCATGTATCTGTGAGTTATCAATCATAGGTACACGCGCTTAAAGCGTTGTGCCTATGTGGAAATATTTCTAAGAGCCACATTGGTAGATTAATACTGGTGAGGCTCTTTTTTTATTACTTATTATGAATATTATTCATTTGAATATCATTTATTTTGAAGGGAAGTGGTAGGATGAGACATTTTGACGATGTCTTTAAGGATATAGTATTTTTAATTAACCATGAGCAAGTAGATAATTTATGTAAATAGTATTCCTAATATAATAAAATGGAGGTTTGATAGAGTGGAGATTAAAGTAGAATTTATAAAAGGACCTACTAAAAATACCAATATAGAAGTAGGAAGCATTATAAACCATATAGGAGAAAGAGTGGGCTTGCACGGAAGTGTTTATAAGATAAGAAGGATGAGCGACTTTGCCTTTGTTCTACTTAGAACCAAAAGAGAAGTAGTTCAATGCATCTATAGTAAGGATTATGCTGAATTTGATTTGGAGGTACTAAAAGAAGAGAGCTGTATTAAGCTAACCGCAGATATAATTAAAGAGGATCGTTCCAAATCAGGATGGGAGCTTCGTATGATAGATGTCGAGGTTCTTTCAGAACCTATTGCCGAAAGCCCAATAGTAATAAATAATAAGCTTGTGGATACATCACTTGAGAATCTATTAGATTATCGTCCTATTACACTACGAAACGAAAAAGAAAGAGCCATATTTAAGCTTCAAGCAGGTATATGTCATGGTTTTTGTAAATATTTTCTAGAGCAGAGTTTTACGGAAATACATTCTCCTAAAATAGTATCTGCCGGCGCAGAGGGTGGAGCAAATATATTTCACCTAAACTATTTTGGTAAGGACGCCTTTCTTGCACAAAGCCCCCAGTTCTATAAGCAAATGATGGTCGGTGTATATGAAAGAGTGTATGAAATTGCCCCTGTATTTCGTGCAGAGAAGCATGATACCTCCAGACATCTCAATGAATATATCAGCGTTGACTTCGAGATTGGATATATTGAAAGCTTCGAGGATATCATGATGATGGAAGTTGGTATGTTAAGATATGCTCTTGAAGAGCTTCAAGCAAATTATACTCATGAGCTAGAGCTACTTAAGATAACACTTCCAAACTTAGAAAAAATTCCATCAATAAAGTTTATGGAGGCAAAGGATTTAATATCAGAAAAATATAATAGATCTATCAAAGATTATGAGGACTTTGAACCCGAAGAAGAAAAATTACTTTCAGAAATAATCAAGAAGGAAACTGGTTCGGATTTTGTGTTTGTGACTCATTATCCTACTGCAAAGAGACCATTTTATGCTATGGAGGATCCAAGCAATCCCCATGTAACCTTAAGCTTTGACCTACTTTTTCGTGGGCTGGAAATAAGCACAGGGGGACAAAGAATCCATAGCTACAAGGAACAGATACAGAAGATGAAAAGATTGAATATGAACATCGAACTATTTGAAACCTATCTGATGATTCATAAGTATGGTATGCCTCCTCATGGAGGACTCGGCCTTGGTCTTGAACGATTCACAAGTAAGCTTCTTAATCAAGACAATGTAAGACTTTCAACCCTATTTCCAAGAGACATCAACCGAGTTACACCGTAAAAGCAAAAGGGTACCAGGTACCCTTTTGGGTAATACCTTGTGCATTTGCACATAAACAATATCCAGATTCTAACATCAGCGCATTGATACCTCCGATTATATTGTTATATAATTAACAATATAAGCATGAATTTACTGACTTTATGCATATATTTAAACAATTATATAATTATTAATGTAAGGGGGATTTGTATGAAAGGTTGGCTATTTACAAAGACAAATGTAGCACCAAGGCTTATTGAAAAGGAAGACCCCAAGGTAGTGCCAGGCGAGGTTATTCTGGATATTAAGGCTGCAGGATTATGTCATTCTGATGTAGCAGCACTGGAGGATCCGGGATGGATGTCACTTATTACTGCCGCTCCTGTAATCTTCGGACATGAATGTGCAGGTATTGTCACAGAAGTAGGAGATGGAGTCACAGATTTAAAGGTTGGTGACCGTGTCGGAGTATGCCCCATGCACCCAGAAACTGGTGCAGCTATAGGTTACTGCCGCGACGGAGGTTATGCTACAAAGCTTTTAGTTCCTGCTTGCCAATGCGTAAAATTACCAGACGAAGTTTCATATATTCAAGGTGCAGCTGCAACAGACGCCGGAATGACATCCTATCATGCTCTATTTGTTGAAGGTCAAGCAAAGGCAGGTATGAAGGTAGGCATAA
>JAQVQL010000360.1 GCA_028701595.1 Herbinix sp. | reverse complement strand
AACAAGCACTACAAGGTTTTCAGGAGTGACCTTTCCGAGGGAAGAAAGTAGTGCATCCTCAACAGTCGGATTAAAGTAAGACCTTATAAGGAATGGACTAATTACAGGGATAGCTAGAGCTGGTTCCTCAATATTTTGTAGCCATGTAATATCAGGCCTTTCGCCACTATCATTATCATAAATAATCGCATAACTTTTAGCGTCTGCAAATCCTAAAATACCCTCATCAAAGGTAATTATTTTATCCTCTTCAAGATTAATCTCCCCAAAATGCTTTGTTTTAACTAACATAAATTTCCCCTTTCGTATAAATATATTTAATCATAACATAAAAAGCATGTCACATAAATCATGATAATTCTCATGGACTCGTCCACTTATACATGTCTATATAAAGTCCAGTAAGGAGTTCTGTACAACCTTAGATGCTGCAGATAAGGATGAATTATATATCATCTGCGCTGCATTGAAGTTGATGATAGTATCAACGATATCAACATCCTCATTCTTTGACATCAATTCCTTAAAGTCTACTTTTTGGCTGGAAAGCCTGTTCTCTGTAAGCTTTAATCTGAACTGTCTGCTGCCAAGGTCTGCTACAGCTACATTAACTCTGTCCTGTTCTTTGTTAGAGCTGGTTATTCCTCTGCCAAATGTAGTCTGCATAACTTCCTTCTTAAGGTCAAGCTCTTTACCAAATTCATCAAGCATTTTCTCGTAACTAAGGATCTTGTCCGCTGTAAGATTTTTATCCTCTAAGCGCTTTTTAACTTCGGTAATTTTAACTTCTACTTGAATTACATCATCAACGCTCTTTAGGATATCATCAATATCTCTGCCTATTTTATGTGATATGGCATCAGATCCTTCAGTATTTATGGTCAGCTTTTGATTGTAATTAATTTCGTATTGAATCTCCTGTTTTTCCTTCGTATAGTGAATCTCTGATTGTTCCGGCTTATTATGATCCTTCATAACACAGTTAAAATAATGCTCAGGTTTAAGTTCACCCTTGTCAAATTTTGTTTTAGTATAAGATAATTCTATATTGTCTGCTGTCCTTAATTCTTCATAAATACTTTCATGCATGATAATTTCTCCGGTCTCATAAATAAAGTTAATACCTGGAGGAGGTTGGGGGTTATATGCATCCGGCTCATAAGCAGATATGGTTTGTATGTCGGTAAATGGTGGCTGTTCCTCGGATTCCCCTCCAGTTACAGGCTTTGTATAATGAATGCCGCCGAGGGTCATCTTCTCAAGATTATCATAGGATAGATTTAACCTATAAGTGTTCTCCATCTGAGGACTTCCAAGCTCCACTGTAGCCTCCTCATATTCACGAATAGAATAAGAATCTGTTACTCTGGATATCATCTGTATCTGGTCACCTGAAAATTTCTCACTAATATCATATTGCAAATGATCAACATTTTCCATAAATGTTAATGGACTATCAGTCTTGTATCCCGAAAATACATATCTACCAGCATAATTGGTATTACCTTCCTGATATATCTGATTCTTCATCTCTACAAGATTCTGAACAATAGAAGCACGATCTGTGGCTGTCAAGGAATCTGAAGCTCCCTGAATACAATCGGTATTTATCTTTCTTAATATCTCATTTATTGTTGATAAAGAGCCTTCAGTTACGTCCATCCAAGAGACCGCATCCGGAATGTTTTTATCATAATACTGCTCAAGCTCAGTCAAATTAGTCCTAAGCTTCAAGGCACGAACCGTAACAATCGGATCTTCTGACGGTCTTTGAATCTTCTTGCCGGTGGAATACTGCTCTTCCAACCTAGATACATTTAGCTTGTTTTTATTAATGTTACCGAGCATATTATTAGTCATCATACGGTTTGTGATTCTCATTTGGCACCTCCATTATCACATACAATTTATCAAAACCCAGAAGAACAAGGAGTGAGCCCACTTAAGCGAGCTTCGCAGTTCTTCCAAAGGTTCAGTTTACTGAACCTATACACCCATGTATGTTATCAATCTTTCATAAATCTCATCCATTACCGATATAACTTTAGCTGAAAGGTTATAAGCGTTCTGGAAACGAACGAGGTTCATGGCTTCCTCGTCAATATCCACACCCGATACGGATAACTTTTGGTTATTTATTGCCCTAAGAATATTCTCTTGGCTTAAGGATAAATTATTCGCTTTCTTAGCATCAATGCCAATATCCGCAACCAGAGTATTCATAAATCCTCCTGGCTCACCTTGTCCAAACATAGTCTTATCCGACTTCAATGCTATCAAGGCTTCTACAACATCATTATTATCAATCCCGTTTATTACATCAGTCGCAGCTGCAAAGCGACTAGGGTCATTCATTAGCTTGCTATTTATGGTAAAGTTCTCGGCTGTCATAAAGTAATAGGATCCATAAAGAGGTCTATCCATTGGCACCTCTTCAAAGAAGCTGCCCGTCTGAGAATTGAAGGTGTCAAAGTCATAGTAGTAATGATCATCTGATCCAGCTAATGGTCCGAATGTATACTCTCTCCCATCCACCTTACCAGTAGCACTGAAGAAATCTGTTCCTGGATTATTATCAAGATCCCTTCCTGTTCTATGAGTCTCATTAAAAGCTTTGGCATATGTTCGAATAAACACATTCATCTGGTCTAGATAATAAGGAATTCCCTTATGGTTTAT
>JAQVQL010000058.1:3813-10782 GCA_028701595.1 Herbinix sp. | reverse complement strand
AATTGCTTGTATAAGATGTCATAGTTGATGAAATATCGACTATGACATCTTTATTGTTAATTAATCTATTATGTAGGGATTTACTGTATAATCTATGCCATTTGCAGCAAATTGCTTTTTAATTCTATAATTCATTACTGAAGCCAGAAACCTTGTGATTAAATAAGGCAACTTCATCATAGCTTTTTTGAATAGTTCCTCTGACGAATGTTCATCATTTATTATATGGTCTATATAGTTGTTTACAGCGGGAACCATTTTCTTTGCACCGATTATTTTCTCTAGTGGCTGACCGTTTAGTATGGCACCACCGCCCATAATAAAGCCACCTTTATATTCAAGTGAATTATCATCAGCGAAATTTTCCAGTAATCTTATTCCATGCACGTGAGTATGGACATACGGCATACCTCCTTGAATAAAGCCATATAAGCTTTGACCATGTAGAATACCATCACTATTTGCCATAGACATTAACAACTTAACGGTCACTGCGGGGTATGAGGAGACATAGCAGGGACCAATCATTACGATGGATTCTGCATCTTTAATTTTCTCAAGAAGAATGTCCATTTTATCAAGATATGTATATAAATCACACATGCATACACTATTTGCATCTGAACGAATTCTGTCAGCAAAATAATTAACAAGCATATTGCTAGTTCCTTTTCTCCTGGGACTCAGATTAATTATTATAAAGTTCATATCTTATTTACCTCCAAAGCAAGCTTTTCTATATCTTGATCCGTGAATGTATTACTAAAAACCTTACCTAAATACTTAATACCTGTTACTTTTGCTATGGACTTAACTTGATTTTCATAGGATATTCTTTCCTTGTCAGAGAAGTTGTCTGAGATACCTATTCCAATAATTTTTTTCATCTTTGATTTAGAAGTTTTAATCAACTCTTTCTTTTTCACCTTATAAAACACATTACCTGTAAGAGACATTTTATCAACAATTTTTCTAATTGTGTACGAAAAACCACCCCATACCACAGGTGAAGTATAAATGATCTTTTCACATTTCATCATTAACGGAATTATAATATCCATATCATCTCTTAGAAGGCATTTTCCAAATGTCTTCTGAGTACAGCCTCCACATCCATAACATGGTTTGATGTTCATGCCACTTGCGGATACAAATTCTACATCTTCATTTGTTTTCTTATAATAATTGTAAAGCCTATTACCGAAACTTTCTTCTTTGTTGTCAGATATTATTAGTATCATATGTATTCCTTTCTTCTTAAGACAGATGAAACGTCCACCTGCACCCTGTCTTGCTAAATTTATTTACTTTCTTCGCGGATTTTTCTTAAGTTCCCATCGATTTTAAGTAAGGTTTTAAATGTGGACTCAATTTCCTTAGCCGTTACGTTTTCATATAATCTTTCTATGAAATCAACTTCCTTTGCTCTGTATTTATCACCTAGGTCAATGACCTCCTGTGTGGACCTTACCCGAAGCTTTCGTCTATCATCTTTATCAAAATATGTACTTACATATCCCTTTGCTTCAAGCTTGTTAACTATTTGCTTGACATTCTGATGAGAGGAGCCCATAAACTCTGATAATTCAGAAATGGTTGGATGCTTTTTTTTAAATACAAAAAGACAGATAAGCAGGAAAAACTGTTTACAGGTTATTTCCTTATAAAATGAATCTCCAGCTGATTGAAGTCTATTATCAAATGAAAAAAATAGTCCAAATAATGCTCTTTTGTTATCAACGGTTTCAAATAATTTATCTCTATCCATGATTATACACTCCTAATTTTTTAATCTACACTCGCTAGGGCATTACTTACTGCACTTTTTATAACTTCAAGTTCAGCCTTTACTAATATGGTGTCTGCTTTTCCACGATATATGCCATCATCAATAGTGTCCATATCTACTTCATAATAGCTTAGGTTTTTCATATCGTTACCTAGCTTTATAAACAGAACAACCATCATAGTCACAATAAATGCAATTATCACTAATAATACCTTTATAAAATTCTTCATTCTAGCTCCCCTTATATGATATGTAATATGTTACCTAATATTATATTACCAATTATTTATATGTCAAGTAGCAAAAAAGAGAATGCAAGACAGCGAAACCCTCTTGCATTCCTTTTAAAGTAAAATATTAAATTTTTATTACATGAAAAAAATAAATTGATTACAGGATGTACTCTGTGATATAATTCCTACATAAAAAAACAGAAGCGTCTGAAAGGATTAATAATAGCGGTATATTTAACAATAAAAGAAGAGTATTTCGTTGTTTATACAACTTTCATTCGTTATGTGTAACTGACAATTTCTTATATTTAAGGGGGAATTTTAATGTCATATGCATACGAAGTGCTACAAGAGGTTATAGCTAGAAATCCGGGCGAACCGGAATTTCATCAGGCTGTAAAGGAAGTACTAGAGACACTTGAACCGCTATTAAAGGTACGTAAGGATTATCAAAGAGCTGGGATTTTAGAAAGAATTGTAGAGCCTGAAAGGCAGATTATATTTCGTGTGCCTTGGGTTGATGACCAGGGAAAAGTACAGGTTAACAGAGGTTGTAGAGTGGAGTTTAACAGCGCAATAGGCGCCTATAAAGGTGTACTGCGTTTTCATCCTTCAGTTTATCTTGGAATTATTAAGTTCCTAGGCTTTGAACAGATATTTAAGAATTCGCTTACTGGGACTCCAATTGGAGGAGGTAAGGGAGGAAGCGATTTTAATCCTAAAGGAAGGTCTGATGGAGAGGTTATGCGTTTTTGTCAGAGCTTTATGACAGAATTGTATAGACATATAGGGCCTGATACCGATGTGCCAGCAGGCGATATCGGTGTAGGTGGAAGAGAGATAGGCTATATGTTTGGTCAATACAAACGCATCAAGAATGCATTTGAGGGTGTCTTGACAGGAAAGGGTTTAATCTATGGTGGAAGCCTGGTAAGAAAGGAAGCCACTGGGTATGGGCTCGTATATCTCGTAAATGAGATGTTAATTGATAATAAGAGAAGCTTTGATGGTTCCACTGTATCCATATCAGGGTCTGGAAATGTGGCAATCTATGCAGCAGAAAAGGCTACACAGCTAGGTGCAAAGGTTGTAACAATGAGTGACTCAAACGGCTATATATACGATGCTGACGGCATTAATCTTGATACGATTAAGCTGCTTAAGGAAGTTAATAGAGAAAGAATTAGTGAATATATTATTAAGCATCCTAGTGCAGAATATCACCAGGGATGTAGCGCAATTTGGAGTGTGCCATGTGATATAGCCTTACCTTGTGCTACACAGAATGAGCTTGACGGTGAGTCTGCAAAGCTACTTATTGGCAATGGATGTATAGCAGTGGGAGAGGGAGCAAATATGCCAACTACCCCTGAAGCTGTTAACATTCTAAAGGAGGGAAAAGTTCTCTTTGCACCTGCCAAAGCAGCAAATGCAGGAGGAGTAGCCACCTCTGCCTTAGAAATGTCTCAGAACAGCATACGCCTTTCCTGGTCATTTGAGGAGGTAGATCAAAAGCTGAAGGATATTATGGTTGATATATATAAGAATATTAGTGAGGCTGCCAAAGAATATGGATGTGAAGGAGACCTGGTAGCAGGTGCCAATATTGCAGGCTTTATAAAGGTGGCAGATGCTATGCTGGCTCAAGGAATTGTATAAACTTATTTAGCTTGATTATAAAAAATCTTTTATTATTAAATAATAAAATCTGCATAAGCAATAAGACGCATGGACTTATTGTTTGTGCAGATTTTTTATGATTTTCATTGAGAATATTGACAATATTGAAATATGTAAGACTATTGACAATAATGAAATATGTGAGACTATTGACATTAATGACATTTTTGACATTTAAGCTATACTATAACCTATCTGATTCTAAGTGGAAATGCGGGATCAAAGACAGAATTAATCTTGATCGCAAATGAGGTTTTATCCCTAATATCTTGGTCTGTAACATAGTGAATGTCTAATAAACCATTTGATTTATAACCTGTATTAAGGTAGTTTATCTCTGACAGAGCCATACTCCACCCCATAAGCCAGGTATCAAGCTCTTCCTTTTGCTTATCGGTTCCGTCGAAGTGTATTAGCAAATCAATATCACTGTTAAGTCTTGCTGTACAGTTATTTGTACTTCCAAACAGGTAGATACCCTTGACATTAAAAGCATTCAAGTCAATTCTGCTTGCGATTTGTTCGGCCATATAATGACGCCATTTCCATCCATCCTCGTCATTATTCTTAACTTCGGGAATATTCATATCATCAGAGTTTGATTCATAATTAATGTTGGAGGGATGCTCCAGATAAGCAATAGCCTTCTGCAGGTCACCATTCATCAATACAACCAACTCATTGTCAGGTAATACATCACTGGTTTTAATAACCTTTACGACATCACTTAAATAGGAGTACATAGGAAATATGTCTGACAATACATTCTTTGAGCCTCTAAAGAAGGATTGGTTAAATATTATATCGTTATCCTCGGGATATAAAGGTAGATATTTTATATTTTCCTCTACTAGGTCCTGGAAAAAATGAGTTCCAAAGGATAGCTCGGGCTCGTGTTTGGACTCTTTAAGCGCTATCTCTATAAGCATAGCCGTATTATTTATATCTGAATATGCAACTGGAACACCGAGTTTAATATCCCCACGGCTTCCCCAACGACCGGGTCCCATCAAAATAAAGCTTTTTCTGGGAAGAAGCTTATTTAATTCACTGATTATTGTACGGATATTCATAAAATCATCCACAGATTCCAATTTGGAGTATTCATACGGATCAACATATATAATCGTCTTTATTCCTGTGACCTTTCCATTTGATATATATTTGTTGGCAGTAAATATATTGCCATGAGTAGGGATATTTATCGGGATTGCTACAGGTGCATTATCGTGGTTTCTGCTTTGAGGTCTACACTGAAGTAGGTAAAAATTCTTATCATCACAGGCAAATTCAATATCTACAGGGTAGCCTAGCTCAGCCTCTAATAAGGATAGGATAGATTTGACCTGCTTTACAAATGGTATATTATTAATTAATTTTTCAAATGTAATTATGATATTATCATTTCTAAAATCCGTAATTATTGGACTTACATCAATTATGATATCATCCTTTAGTACTGATGCCATATAGGTGATATTAGGTATCGAATTACCATATTCCTTAATTAAGTCTGCAATCGGCAATGTTAAGAATTGATTGTTCTCCAAATCTATAACATCCATATATTGAGGTGAATACCTCTGAAGATCATAGGGAGATTGGTTTATTCGTAGATTCGGTTGACCTGGGGATAGTAATACTGGATAGTCCCCACCGATTCGATCAACAGCCCTTGTGCCAAGCCCCATAACTATTCGCAGTAATCCGTCATCCCTTTTGATGCGATGTGACCAACGAAACTCATTGTTACTGAAGGCTACACCAGCAAAGAGAGGGAAATAGTAGCTTCCAACCTTACAGCCCACCACTTCCTGAATCATTATTCCCATCTGTTCATCGCAATCAAGCAGACCGCGTTCCTTGCGATACTCAATCGAATCGGGATTGAAAATTGAAGCATATACCTCTAATATACCATCTGTTAGCTGCTTCATACGTTCTTCCCTAGTACCAATATTAGTTATAAATAGGCTTTTGTATTTCCCTGAAAATGATGTGTCAATTTGATCCTCTAGAAGACTCGATGAACGAATAATTAAGGGACAATCTATACATGTATCCAGAATTTTATTAAGCTCATTTATAATATAGTGAGATAAGCTAGCATTTTTCATTCTTTGAATTATTCTTGGATAAGAGATACGGATATCAACCATATCCAGATATTTGTGCTCATTTAATTCATCTAGACCATTTTCCTCTAAAAGGTTCTTAAACTCGTCCGATGATATATACCAAGTCTTAGGAATGGCTATATTATCGAGCTGTAATTGGCTTTTATGAGCGTTAAGAATCTGATAAGCCATAAATAGTCCTGAGCCTTTCCCACCTATGCGTCCGACACTCCAGGGAGAGCATATAAAATAATCAAGCAGGTTAATAAATTCTTGAACATTGATATAGTCATAAATTTTTGAAATAACCTTAGGATTATCGGTTAAAAAGCGCCTAGTTAGCTCTGCAAGCAACCATCTTTGTGTAGCATCATTAGAGGAGTTATTATTATTAACAGCCCTTAAATATGCCGATAAGGCCTGAGAGATTTTATTTAAATCGGATTCTCTTTTATCAACAATCTTTATTAAATCATATGATTTTCTCTGATAAATCCAAAGGTTAATATGATCATATATTTGGTTATTATTTAAATGCTTAGTAGCATTTTCAAACACATTATTACTAAGACTTATAAGGTCAACCTCAGGAAGAGCCTTCAGGGGAAAATTAATTTCATCGCGAACATCATATTTAACCCACTCAAATTCCTTAGAGATGGTTTGAACAGTGGAAGGATTAATTACAGCTAATAGGGCAAGCATTTTCTCACAAACATAAAGTAGAGCCTTGTTGTCGGTTTTTTGTAGTAGATTAAGAATGGCCCTCCACTGACTATTATAGCTAGTATTATTAGCAGGAGCTCTTTTATCGATGGTTTCTGAAATCCTTCTAGCTATAGTGTTAAGAAGGCGTATTTCCTGGTCAAGAAAGACAACATCATCATCAGCAAATGTGTGCTTAGGATACATTACCCTTATAAAGCCACGGGTTTCATTATTAATAATTATGGCAGAACCTAACACATCCACATTACTTTCTGAGGGTTCCTTATTATATACCTGTCCGTCAAGTTCGATTATCACAGTGCAATTATTGATACTTCTAAAGCCCATAGGTATAATAGAAGCAATCTTTTCTAAGCTGTTAGATAAAGATTCTTCTGCTAAGGCTTCTTCTGTCAGATAAAGGCATTCTAATTCTTTTGCC
>JAQVQL010000058.1:0-3803 GCA_028701595.1 Herbinix sp. | reverse complement strand
TTTGGTACTTTTTTGAATCTGTCCATTATGCTGCTCGTCCTTTCTTAATCAGCTCTAGACCGAATTATATAGGGAATTCTTAACTATTATATTTTATTGCTTATTCAATAAGTTGCGATAATTTACATTGCTTTAAGATGTTCGAGGAGCTCATTTACAGATATATTTGACAAATCCAAGCCTGAAATATCAGATTTGTCTGTTACGAACTTCTTCAAGAGATTATTATGCTTTGTATCTCCAATTACAATTGCACCAATTATAGTATTATTCTTAAAAAATATTCTCTTATAAGAATTATTATCACCTGGGTCATCAATTAATGTGAGAGTAGCACTACCTTCATCGATTGTCCCAATAGAGAATATATTAAGATTAAATGCATTCATGGTGGTTACAGGTAATATACCAGTATAAGAAACATCCTTTCCTACTAAGTTGTAACCTGATGTTTTTCCCTGTTCAATCGCAATAGGCCATAGGCCACCAACCCTACCGTCATATTCTGTTATATCACCAGCGGCATATATATTATCGAGGTTTGTTCGCATATGATCATCAACTATAACACCCTTACTTATCTGGATGGAGGTATTATCGCATATTTTAATATTTGGTCTAATTCCCACCGAGTATATAACCATATCACAGGCTATGGACTGCTCAGCACTGATGGATTCAGAGGAGTTTCTATTTCTAGTTGTAACAGCATTAACCTTATCATCACCAGTAATAGAAATTACTTCTGTACTAAGTAATACCTTAGTATTATAGGATGTTACAGCCTTAAAAAGTATTTCAGATGCCCTTGTATCAAGTTGCCTCGGCATCAATCTATCCATAAACTCAACGATTATTACCCTTTTATCATGGGAGCAAAATGCCCAGGCGGCTTCAAGGTTTTGAATGCCTCCTCCGATATGAAGAATTGTCTGCTTGTCATCAGATTTTGACTTAATTGCTTGTATATCTTCAAATTTTCTTATGGTAAATACATTTTCCTTATTAACACCTTCAATATTGGGCTTAAAATTGCTGGCCCCATTAGCTAATAATAGTTTTGAATATTTTAAGCAGCTACCATCATCCAAGCTAACAGTATTTTTTTCTGTATCAATGCCTATAACCTCTTTTCCAAGATGAAGGTTTACATTATTCTTGTCATACCATTCTTTTTTTTGAAGAGATATTCTATCGGGATCTAAATCCTCAAACAGGCTTTTTGTTAACCTTGTTCGATAATAAGGATATATGGGTTCATTTTGAATCAAATGTACTATAACATCACTATCTATTTCTCTAATTGATTTTATAGCATTAAAAGCTGCAACGCCTCCACCTATTATAATTATTTCTGGAGTCATAAAAATGCACCACCTTTCAGTAAAACTTATTGTCTCATATAATTGCAGATTGGAAATTCGAAATACAATGTGTTGGATTAATCTGTTTAGTCATGGTTATTATACCATATATAATTAATGTGATACAAATCATAAATAAACATAAGAATAAATATAATAAGGCTTATATAAGAATTTTGCTGGTGTTTTGCTCATAAAATAAAATAAATATTTTTGTAGAATCGAATAGTCAACTCTGATATAATAAATAGCGTATTTTTATATAGATAATTGCGCTGATGGTATTATTATATATCTATATTTATTTAGGAGGACAATTCCTCCGTTATAGGAAATCTAAACTTTAAATTTATTGAGGAGGAATGGTATGTGTGGAATCGTAGGTTATATCGGTAATGAACAAGCGGCACCTATAATACTTGAGGGACTTTCGAAATTGGAATATCGCGGGTATGATTCTGCAGGTATAGCTGTTCGTGAGGGTGATTCGGAAATTGAGATAGTGAAAGCTAAGGGAAGGCTAAAGGCCCTTTCAGATAAGACAAATTCAGGTCAGACTTTACTTGGAAGCTGTGGAATCGGCCATACAAGATGGGCAACCCATGGTGAACCCTCCGAAGAAAATGCTCATCCTCATTGTAGTGATGATTGCTGTGTTGTTGCTGTCCATAACGGTATTATTGAGAATTATCAGGAGCTTAAGGAAAAGCTAATTAAGAAGGATTATAGCTTTTATTCAGGAACCGATACTGAGGTGGCTGTTAAGCTGATAGATTATTATTACAAGAAATATTTCGGTAACCCCATTGATGCTATAAATCGCTCGATGGTTCGTATACGTGGTTCATACGCATTGGCAGTAATGTTTAAGGATTGTCCTGATGAAATATATGTAGCCAGAAAAGACAGCCCTATGATACTTGGCTTGGAGAATGAAGAGGCTTATTTTGCGTCCGATGTTCCTGCAATACTAAAATACACACGAAATGTTTATTATATAGGAAACTTGGAGATCGGAAAGCTTCAAAAGGGACAAATAACATTTTTTAATATTGATGGAGATGAAATTCAAAAGGATCTAACTGAAATTACATGGGATGCAGATGCTGCTGAAAAGTCCGGTTTCGAGCATTTTATGATAAAGGAGATTCATGAACAGCCAAAAGCAGTATCTGAGACATTGAATAGTGTTCTGTTAAATGGTAAGATTAATCTGTCTAAAGCGGGCTTAACAGATGATGATATTAGGGATATTAGTCAGATTTATATTGTAGCTTGTGGTTCTGCATATCATGTTGGTGTTGCGGCTCAATATGTTATAGAAGATTTAGCAAGGATTCCTGTTCGAGTGGAATTGGCATCAGAATTTCGTTATAGAGGGCCATTACTGGATAAGAAGGGGCTTGTCATAATTATTAGCCAATCAGGAGAAGACTGTTAATTTTAACGTTAAACAATTGAATAAAACTATAATCAAAGATATTTTTGATATAGGTATACCAGCATCAACCGGGCAATCGATACAAGCTGTCGGCTTTGTTATACTCAATTCCTTAATTTATGCTTATGGAACTGATGTGTCAGCTGCTTTTTATATTGGAAATAGAATTAGTTCACTTGTAATGTTTCCAGTATCAGCTGTTTCTTCTATAGTAGCAATATACATAGCTCAAAATATAGGTGCTGAAAATATAGTGAGGGCCAAAAGAACCGTTAAAGAAGGTATGATAGTTTCGGTTTTAATGATGATTATAGGAGTTTCAATACTATTACCATTCAGTGAATCTATTGTACATTTATTTAGTCAAGATTCAGCTACAATTGCACAAGCTAAAACATATGTATTCTGGATAGGGATTGGATTACCTCTTATGGCTTTATTCCAAGTCTATCTATCTTCTTTCCAAGGAAGTGGTGAAACGAAGAAGTCGTTTGTTTTGGCAATTGTAAGGCTTTGGGTATTTAGATTACCAATGATTTTGTTGGCGAATAGATACACAGATTTAGGCCCTATGGGAATATGGTATGCTATGCTTGCAAGTAATGTTTTAGGTGCTATTGTAGGTGCGCTTCTTTATAGAAAAGTTAAATTTTTACCTAAAACAAGAAAGACGGTGTAATATGTCTACAATTATTTTTCCTGATTATGATAGATCTTTATTAAGTATAACTAGTTCTGTACTTAAAAACTATAACGTCAATTTAGGATACAAAACTTTAGAATATTTAGATAATATTCTTAACAGAAATTATAGAAACGTAATTTTTTATCTTATTGATGCAATGGGTAGTGAAATTTTGAATAAACATCATCAAGAATCAAAATTTTTAATCAATAATAGGGTCGATAATTTAACTACCGTTTTTCCGTCAACAACAGTTGCAGCAACAACAACCGCTATTACAGGCTTGCCTCCAGTTGTTTCTGGTTGGCTTGGT
>JAQVQL010000057.1 GCA_028701595.1 Herbinix sp. | reverse complement strand
CAGCTAATATTATAAGTGAGCTTCAGTCTGCCATGGCTGCCGCTGAGAGGGTATTTAAGCTGATGGAGGAGGCACCTGAGCTTACAGATAAGGATGGTTCAAAGGAATTGACGGATATTGACGGAGATGTGAACATCGAGGGAGTATCCTTCGGATATATTCAAGATAAGATTATAATAAAAAACCTCTTCTTACATGCAAGGCCAGGAAGCCTAACAGCTATAGTTGGACCTACCGGAGCAGGAAAAACTACTATTATTAACCTACTTATGAGATTCTATGATGTATGGGAGGGAAACATATATGTAGATGGTAGCGAAATAAGGGATGTGACAAGAAAAAGCCTTAGAAAGTCATATGCCATGGTACTACAGGACACCTGGATGTTTTCAGGTAGTATGTTCGACAATATTGCATATGGTAAAGAGAATGCCACAATGGAAGAGGTTGTAGAGGCTGCTAAAATGGCAGGCATACATTCATATATCAAACGACTGCCCGATGGATATATGACCATAATAAACGATGATGGAGTGAATATTTCCAAGGGTCAGAAGCAGCTAATTACCATAGCAAGAGCCATGCTTCTTGATGCCAAGATGCTCATACTTGACGAAGCTACCTCTAATGTAGATACTAGAACAGAAATCAAGATACAAAAGGCTATGCGAAAGCTTATGGAACAAAAGACCTGCTTTGTCATTGCCCATAGACTTTCAACCATTCAGGGGGCAGACAATATACTTGTAATTGACCAGGGAGACATAGTAGAACAAGGAAGCCACAAAGAACTTATGGATAATAAAGGATTTTATTATAAGCTCTATCATTCTCAATTCGAATAAAGTGTTACTTAAAATAGAACCAGCTACTAAAAAAGCCTGTAAGACAGGGGAAACGTCCCCCCTGTCTTACAGGCTTTTGAAGAAGTCGGGGTAGGAGATGTTAACACACTCAGGATTAAGTATTTGAGTGTCTCCATCAGCCGCTAGGCCTGCGATTGTGAAGGCCATGGCTATTCTATGATCCATTTTGCTGTCTATGACGGCGCCATGAAGAGGTCGGCCACCTTCTATAACCATACCATCATCGGTTGCTCTAATATCAGCACCCATGGTAGATAGATTATTTACTATCAATTCTATACGATTAGATTCTTTTACCTTTAATTCTTCAGCGTTCTTTATGGTTGTCTTACCTTTAGCAAAGCAGGAGATTACTGCGATTATTGGAATTTCGTCGATTAGGGTTGGAATAATGCTTCCGCTGATTTCTATTCCCTTAAGATTGCTATGTCTTACAAGTATATCGGCCACTGGTTCACCGCCGTCTTTTCTGATGTTTTCAAGACTTATATCAGCTCCCATCATACGACACACCCTAATAATGCCGTCACGGGTGGGATTTATACCTACATTCTTTATCAATAGTTCGGAATTTGGGACTATTAATGCCGCTGAGATAAAATAAGCTGCTGAAGATATATCTCCTGGAATACTTAGTCTTTGTCCGGTAAGCTTTGGTCTTGGTAGAAGAGAAGCTGTATTTCCTACTACATTTACTGAAGCCCCAAACGCAGAAAGCATTAGCTCCGTATGGTTTCTTGATATAGCTGGTTCGGTGACCTTAGTTTCTTTATCTGCATAAAGCCCTGCAAGAAGGACGCAGGATTTTACTTGTGCAGAAGCAACTGGAGACTGATAATGTATGCCTCTTAAGAAATCGTTGCTGTCAATGCCAAGCAGAGAAGCTTTATCTGAGCTGTTTATTATCAAAGGTGCTTTTAGATTATTATTAACACTCTTGATATCTGCACCCATCTGCTCTAGGGGGGTGAGTATTCGTCCCATGGGTCTCATTCTAATAGAGGAATCACCTGTTATAGTTGAGGAGAATTTCTGACCACATAATATGCCTGATAGGAGACGCATGGTAGTTCCACTGTTTCCTACATCCAATTGAACACTAGGTGTTCTAAGACCATCTAAGCCTTTACCATGTATAGTTACACTGTTGTTATTTGATACAAAATCTATGGGAATACCAAGGTGCTTAAAACATGAGATGGTTGAAAGGCAATCATCTCCCATAAGGAAATTCTCAACTTCTGTAATCCCTTCTGACAATGCTCCCAGCATTATAGCTCTATGTGATATGGACTTATCTCCAGGAACAGACATACTTCCTTTTAGTGGACCTTTTTTTTGAATAATCATATGGAAGCTCCTTACCTCTCATACACATTATAATCGTAGTTGCTAAGAAGGGATTTTGCATCACCTTCTGATTTCTCATCATAGAACTCTATTCTAAGTACACCCTCTTCAAATTCTCTATTATGGATAATACCGATATTTTTTATACTGATATGATTATCTGCAAGAAGGGTAGCTATAGTAGCTATGGAGCCTGCTTCGTCTTTAACGTCAATATATACTTCAAATATCCTGTGAATTAGGCCTATGGATTTATTAGGAATGCTGCTTCTGTATTCACCGGCAGTATCAAACATCTTATATAGATAATTCCCATCCATAGCCTTAAGAGCAGCTGAAGCGGTTTTTAAATATTCGATATATTGGTCTAGTATACTCTTTATGACATTTGAGTTGGTTAGGCAAATGTTTTGCCACATTTCCGGTGAAGACGAGGCAATTCTGGTAATATCCTTGAAGCCCCCTGCGGCAAGCTGTTTCTTAGAATCAGACATTCTGTCTGATTCTCCTATTAGATTCACTAGCTGAGCAGCTATGATATGAGGCAGATGGCTTATGGCAGCAGTGATTTCATCATGCTCCTTTGGAGATAAGATAATCGGCAGTGACCCCATTTCCTTTACAAGGTCTTGAAGTATGTTCAGCTTATTAGAGGGTGTGCTTACAGTGGGTGTAAGAATATAGTAAGCATTCTCTAGAAGTAAAGCATAGGAGTTACTGTAACCGGTTTTTTCTGAGCCGGTCATGGGATGCCCTCCTATAAATATATCCTGCATCTGAAGATCTATTGAAGCTTCGTGTATATTATCCTTAACACTTCCTACATCGGTTATGATACATGAGGGCTTTACAATTTGCCTTAATTTTGATAAATAGGAGATATTAGCCAATACAGGTGCACAAAGAAATATAATATCACAATCAGGAAAGCCTGATGTTAGCTCCCCGTATACATAATCAAGGACCCCATCAGAAAGAGCTTTTTCTAATTCGCCGCTAGGTGGATTATCATGATAATCATAGGCATAAATTAGAGTATTTGGCCGGATGGCTTTAATTGCTCTGGCAATAGAGCCTCCGATTAGGCCAAAACCGATAAAGCCTATTTTGTTAATAGCAAAGTCAGTATCCATATTCTACAACTTCTTTCCTAATAGGGTTACGAGGGGACGAAGTTCTTCGGTCAAGACTTCAAACTGATCAAATGACAGAGATTGAGGACCGTCACTTAAGGCAGTGGAGGGGTCGGGATGGGTTTCTATCATAAGTCCATCAGCCCCTGCTGCAACTGCAGCCATTGAAAGGGGTTTTACAAAATCCCTGACACCTGTCGCATGGCTTGGGTCTACTATAATAGGCAGATGACTCTTTGCCTTAATTGCAGGAACGGCACTAATATCCAAAGTATTTCGGGTAGCGGTCTCGAATGTTCTAATGCCTCTCTCACAAAGCACTACATTTGGGTTTCCTTCGGCGATTATATATTCTGCTGCATTTAGCCACTCATCAATCGTTGCGGATAATCCACGCTTAAGAAGTACTGGGAGATTTGTCTTTCCTGCTTCCTTAAGAAGATAGAAGTTCTGCATGTTTCTTGCTCCGATTTGAAGCATATCGACATATTTTACGGCCGATTCTATGGCATCAAGGCTTGTTACCTCACATACTACAGGAAGACCGGTTTCTTCTCTGGCTTCCTTCATATAGGAAAGACCTTCCTCCTCTAGTCCCTGAAAAGCATAGGGAGAGGTTCTTGGCTTGTAGGCGCCTCCCCTAAGAATATGAGCCCCGGCCTTTTTAATCGCATGGGCAGTTGCAAGTAGTTGCTGTCTGCTTTCTACAGCACAGGGACCTGACATTATTACCGTGGTGTCTCCGCCTATAGCTACATTTCCCACTTTTACTATAGTAGGATCTGGATGGAACTTTTTATTTGCAAGCTTATAGCTTTCGGTTACATAGACAATTTTATCAACTTCATCATAGATCGCCAGATTCTGATCCATAAGCTTAGCTTTATCTCCGACTACGCCGATGATGGTTAC
The DNA here is from genome assembly GCA_028701595.1 of Herbinix sp. Lineage (GTDB taxonomy): Bacteria > Bacillota > Clostridia > Lachnospirales > Lachnospiraceae > Mobilitalea. The sequence continues at coordinate 6,526 of JAQVQL010000057.1, read as the reverse complement.
CTCATGTCCGGCAGAGATATGAGCATATAAGCCCTTTTCTTCTATAATTGATCTTACTCGATCTATGGATATTTGTTTAGCCTTTGGCTTCATTACAATAATCATATATTTGACTCCTCCTCTGTTTCAGTAGCTACTCGATACCCAGGTACCTGGTACCGATCTCCCGACACCATGTTTCCCCCGTTGCCAGGCACAAAAGCGGTGTCTGGCACCGATTATACTATTTAATGATTGGGATGTCAATACTGTGGGTATTTAAAGCGTAACGGATTAACGCGCTAAAGAAAGTTTTTGTGAATTATTCCATATAACTATTGTAATCATTGATTTTATTTAGTAAAATAGACAAAGAGGTAAAGTAGGATGATAACTAATGATTGCTATTATTCTACTACTTACTATTAATATGATGGAGGAAAATGGTATGAAGGTTTATACTTCGGAAAAGATCCGCAATGTTGTTTTGTTAGGCCACGGAAGCTGTGGCAAGACCACTCTGGTCGAAGCCATGGCGTACTCAACTGGAATTACTAAGCGTCAAGGTAAGGTTGAAGAAGGAAATACAATCAGTGATTACGATAAGGAAGAACAGAAAAGACTATTCTCAATAAGCACAACCGTAGTACCGATTGAATATGATGACGTAAAAATTAATTTTTTGGATACACCCGGATATTTTGACTTCGTAGGTGAAGTCGAAGAAGCACTGTCTGCCGCTGATGCGGCTGTTATTGTTGTGTCTGCAAAATCAGGTTTGGAAGTAGGGGCACAAAAAGCATGGGATTTCTGTGAGAAATACAATTTACCGAGGATATTCTTTGTAACTGACATGGATCTTGATAACGCTAGCTATAGAGAAGTTGTAGAGCAGTTGATTGCAATTTATGGCAAGAAGATAGCTCCATTTCATGTTCCCATCAGAGAGAGTGAGAAGTTTGTTGGTTTTGTTAATGTTGTAAAGATGGCAGGAAGAAGATTTACAACAGGAAGCGATTATGAGGAATGTGAAATACCTGATTATACTATGGAAAATCTTTCGAAGTTCAGAGAAATTTTACTGGAAGCAGTAGCTGAAACCAATGAAGAGTTAATGGATAAATATTTTAGCGGTGAGGAATTTACACAACAGGAAATTTCACAAGCGCTTCGAACTAATGTAATAGATGGTTCTGTTGTACCTGTTCTTATGGGTTCAGGTATTAATGCACAGGGAACAACAATGCTTATGCAAGCAATTGATAAATATTTCCCTGATCCTACTAAGAGAACAATTGCTGGTAAGAATACTAATACCAATGCAGAATTTGAAGCTAATTTTGATTCAAATAAACCTTTTTCAGCAAGGGTATTTAAGACTATTGCCGATCCCTTTATTGGTAAGTTTTCATTGTTTAAGGTGTGCTCAGGAATAATGAAGAGTGATACACCTCTATACAATGCAAATAAGGATATAGAAGAAAAGACTAATAAGATATATGTTCTTCGTGGAAAAGAACAGATGGAGGTTACGGAGATATATGCTGGAGATATCGGTGCACTTGGTAAGCTGTCTGAAACGGCTACAGGTGATACACTTTCCACAAAAGCAACTCCGATTGTATATGATCCCATAGACATTTCAAAACCTTACACCTATTTGCGCTATAGGACTAAGAATAAGGGTGATGATGATAAGGTATCCCAAGCTTTACAAAAGCTCATGGATGAAGACCTTACCTTAAAGGTTGTAAATGATAAAGAAAACAGACAGACTCTTCTATATGGTATCGGTGAACAGCAGATTGACGTGTCAGTAAGCAAGCTCTTATCAAGATATAAGGTTGATGTTGAAACAATGCAGCCTAAAATACCTTACCGTGAGACTATACGTAAGAAGGCAAGTGTACGTGGTAAGCACAAGAAGCAGTCCGGTGGTCATGGTCAGTACGGAGATGTATTAATTGATTTTGAACCATCAGGAGACTTAGAAACTGCTTTTATTTTTGAAGAAAAAATATTTGGTGGTTCTGTTCCTAGAAACTATTTCCCCGCTGTTGAAAAGGGTATCGCAGACAGTGTATTAAAGGGGCCAGTAGCTGGTTATCCAGTAGTTGGCTTAAGAGCAACACTAATGGACGGTTCCTACCATCCGGTTGACTCCTCTGAGATGGCCTTTAGGTTGGCGACTGTAATGGCATTTAAGCAGGGCTTTATGGAAGCATCTCCGGTTCTTTTAGAGCCTATTGTATCTTTAAAGGTGGTTGTCCCTGATAAATTTACTGGTGATATCATGGGTGATTTAAATAAGAGACGTGGACGTGTCTTAGGCATGAATCCTATAGATGGTAAGCAGGAAATAATTGCTGATATTCCCTTGTCTGAGTTACATGGATATTCTACCGATCTTCGTTCCATGACTGGTGGTATCGGTGACTATTCCTATGAATTCTCTAGATATGAGCAGGCTCCATCCGATGTTCAACAGAAAGTAATAGAAGAGAATGCTAAGCTGGAAGAAAGTGAACAATAATAAGTAAGATTAGATATTCTAATAAGTGCTAAGCTTGTATATTCATGTCGTATTTGCTACAATTATTTAGTATTTATTAATAGAATTTTAATAATTATTTATTAATGGAGGGTGCGTATGTTAGAGAGAATTTTCAAGTTGAAAGAAAACAAGACAAACGTAAAGACAGAGGTATTAGCGGGACTCACGACATTTATGACTATGGCGTATATTCTTGCGGTTAATCCAAGTACTATGACAGCTTTTAATGACATTCTTGGACTTGAGGGTTCAGCTAGAATGAATCAGAATGGAGTATTCCTAGCAACAGCGATAGCTTCATGTTTGGCTACTTTATTAATGGCCTTTTTTGCTAACTATCCATTTGCATTGGCACCAGGAATGGGACTAAATGCATACTTTGCTTACACAGTTGTACTTACCATGGGTTATTCCTGGCAGGTTGCGTTAGCAGCGGTATTTGTAGAGGGCGTAATCTTTATTCTGCTTTCCTTAACAAATGTTCGTGAAGCAATATTTAATTCTATCCCTATGACCTTAAAGCTTGCGGTCGGCGCTGGTATCGGTTTGTTTATCGCTTTTATTGGCTTGCAGAATGCGAAAATAGTTGAGAACAATGATAATACTCTGGTTCAATTTCATGCTTTTAAGGATGCATCACAAAACGCAAATCTTAGTGTTATTCTTGCAATCCTTGGTGTTATTATTACAGCTATCTTTCTAATTAAAAAAGTAAAGGGCGGTATATTACTTGGTATACTTGCAACATGGATTCTTGGGATTATATCCCAGCTTACAGGACTTTATGTTGTGGATGCACCTAACGGCTTCTATTCCATGTTCCCTGATTTTTCACAAGGCTTGCAGTTGTCTGCACTTGGTGATGTGGCCTTCAAGATGGATTTTTCAAATGTTCTATCCCTTAACTTTATAATAGTTGTTTTTGCTTTCTTGTTTGTAGATGTATTCGATACGCTTGGAACCTTAATAGGTGTTTCATCAAAAGCTAATATGTTGGACAAGGATGGTAAGCTGCCCCGAATTAAAGGAGCACTTATGGCGGATGCAATAGGAACAACTGCTGGTGCTGCGCTTGGAACATCTACAGTAACAACTTATGTAGAAAGTGCTACTGGAGTATCTGAAGGTGGAAGAACTGGATTAACCTCCTTTGTAGTTGCTGTGTTATTTGGTCTCTCAGTATTCCTATCACCAATTTTCTTAGCAATTCCTGCATTTGCAACAGCACCTGCACTTATCATTGTTGGTTTTTATATGATAAGTTCAATCCTAAAGATTGACTTTGCAGATATGTCGGAAGCTATTCCTGCATTTATCTGTATAATTGCAATGCCATTTATGTATAGTATATCCGAGGGTATTTCCTTTGGAGTTATTTCTTACGTAGTAATTAACCTTATTACTGGAAAAGCAAAGCAGAAGAAGATTAGTATTTTAATGTATGTATTGGCAGTGCTATTTATACTAAAATATATATTTATCTAAATGTTGTAGTAAGGAAAGAGTGTTACAATAATTCATTTGGCTAAATCTTAAATCAATATAATACCGGGGTTGGATAAAATGAAATCCACCCCGGTATTATTAAGAAAAACTACAAAATATTTATACCTACTTTGAGTTTTTGTATTGATTTATTGATGAAAATAAAGTATTATAGATAAGGTTAAAATATTTTATTACGTGTAATCCAAAATCAAATCAAAGGAGAAAGATATGAGAGAGAAATCACTACACAAAAAAATCATACTTGGTCTTCAGCATGTACTGGCTATGTTTGGTGCGACGGTATTAGTACCAGCATTGACAGGGCTAGATACATCAATTACATTGTTTTGTGCAGGAACAGGAACCTTGTTATTTCATTTAATAACAAAAAAGAAGGTTCCTGTTTTTTTGGGTTCAAGCTTTGCTTTTATGGTTGGAATAATGGCTGTAATAGGCAATTCAAGAATTGGTGACCCAGATTTTCTATCAAAGCTGGCAGCAGTAAAGGGTGCCTTAATTATTTCCGGATTAATCTATGTACTATTTGCAATCCTAATAAAGGCGGTTGGTTATGAGAAGGTGAATAAGCTTTTGCCTCCAATCGTAACAGGACCAATAATTATTGTAATAGGTTTAAGACTGAGCGGTACTGCAATAAATAGTGCGTTTTATCTGCAAAATGAGGCAGGTGAAAGTGTATTTAGCTTAAAAGCTGTTCTAATTACTGTTATTGTACTTGCAGTTTGTATTGGAATATCTGTATTTGCTAAGGGAATATATAATCTTATGCCGATCTTGTTTGCCATAATTATTGGTTATCTAGTATGCATACCTCTTGGGCTTGTTGATCTTACACCTATTAAAAATGCAGAGTTTTTCTCATTAATGGATAGCAATATACGATCACAAATATTCTTGATGCCAAGTTTCGAATTGGATGCGATTTTGGCCATAGCTCCAATAGCTTTAGTCACCCTTATTGAGCATGTGGGTGACATAACTACTAACAGTGCAGTTTGCGGTAAGAACTTTATGAAAGACCCCGGAGTACATAGAACTCTCATGGGTGATGGTATAGCTACTGCTTGGGCAGGATTACTTGGTGGACCTGCAAATACTACTTATAGTGAGAACACAGGCGTACTTGCAGTAACTAAAAACTATGATCCTTTTGTAATTCGAATAGCAGCTGTAATTGCTATAGTATTAGGCATAATAGGAAAGTTTGGTGGCCTTGTAACAAGTATTCCCACACCGGTAACAGGAGGAATAAGTATAGTACTGTACGGTATGATTTCATCCGTTGGAGTACGTATTCTTGTTAATTCCAGACTAAACTTTGGCAATAGCAGGAATCTTATGATTGCTGCAGTTATCTTTGTATTAGGAATTGGGTGCGATAGTATACCCATAACTGATACAGTTAGCGTATCTGGACTTGCATTAGCAGCAGTTGCTGGTATTATATTAGCAATTATTTTGCCAGTAGGCAAAGATAATGTGCTTGAGGAGAAATAAAGCAATTCGCTTATATGAAATATAATATATATACCATCTTACAAAACACAGTAAATCCCTTAATTCTGGGAGTACTTGGTTTTGTAGGGTGGTTTTTACTATTATAGGTTGAGTTTTAAATAGAAATATTATACAATTATTTGGTAACGAAGTACTATGGTTTGTGAAATGCTGTTATTATGGAGAATTACATATGGATAAAATATTAGTTCTAGAAGATGATAGGGATTTGAATAGGGGTATTTCCTTTTTCTTTGAAAAGGAAGGCTATAAGGTGGTTTCAGCCTTCAGTATTTTTAATGCAAAAGAAGCACTTAAGAAAGATTCCTTTGATTTTATTATTATGGATTTAATGCTGCCAGATGGAAATGGACTGGACTTATGTAGAGAGCTGCGAGAAATATCTAATATACCAATTATTATACTGACAGCAAGCGATTTGGAAATCAATGAAGTTGTAGGTCTAGATTCCGGAGCAGATGATTACATAAGAAAACCATTCTCCTTATCAGTATTACTGGCCAGATTTTATGCTGTTTTAAGAAGAAAAAGCGGCATCAAAGAGGACGAGATATTGGAATCTAATGGAATAAATGTTAACCAAAAGACCATGAAGGTACTAAAGTCAGGAAGTGTCGTGGATTGTAGTGCTACTGAATACAAGATACTTTGCTATCTCATGGTGAATAAAAACCAAATAATGTTAAAGGATCAAATTCTAGAATGTATTTGGGATCAAGATAGTAATTTTGTAGATGAGAATACATTGCCAGTTAATATCTGCAGGTTACGAAAAAAGATAGAGGATGATGCTTCCAATCCTAAGTATATTAAAACGGTTCATGGAATGGGATATCTTTGGAGTGAAGAATTACCATCTGACAATATTGATAGGAGAACAGAGATGCTATGAGTATTAGTTGGATTATAGCTATTGTCGCAATCGCTATAAGTATGATTACCCTTCTGCTTAGTAGGTTAAATATA
>JAQVQL010000359.1 GCA_028701595.1 Herbinix sp. | reverse complement strand
TATCAACACGGTGTACAGCTAAATATGAATTAGTTGCACCTATTCCTGCATTAATATAATTAACATCTGTGTTGGGAAAGGCCTCTACCCACCATTGATGCAGAAGATTAGCATAGGATTTATCCGGACTGGTAGCTGCTGAACCCTGAGTAATTGAACCGCCAATTATTCCAATCGTTATGGCATCACCATCCCTGGCTCTCCTCATTACTGATGCTAATCTTGACAAATTCCCCTCAGCCATTATCCCATTAGTCTGCATAAGCTCTGTCACTAGATTGGTATCAATATGAGGAAGATTTGGGGCCGTTGGAATAATAGATGCTTCTATAGGTTTATTATCTTCCTTGTTATCTACCATTTCTACGTTATCAAATGAATTATCCATAACAGCATCCTTTTCTTCTTTTTTATTATCATAACCATTATCTGATATGTTATCACTATAAAGAGGCGGATTAGTATCTTTCTTGCATCCATAGCAAATCATAGTTGCAAGGAGCATTATTATTAATTTTATTCTCATTTTCTCTAATAACCAGACCTTTCTTATAGATGACTGTAATTTAATATTAAGTTATAATATAAAAGTGAATTCTTCAATAATGTATATAAGATACTTTAAAAGTATTCAGAAACAATTATAACAACTGACTATAGCTCATTATATTTATTATTTAATCCCTTCGAAGATTCAACTGAATACTTTATAGCATTTTTCTTAAGCTTCAACTCTAAGGCTTTTGCCAGGTCAATATTATTAATTTGTGCAAAACGTAGCACAAAGAATAAGGTATCAGCTAATTCCTCTTCTATGTGTTCTTTCTTATTCATATCTTGAAATAAATCATGCATCTGTTCTATGCTCTTAAAGCGAAAAATATCTAGCAGCTCATTTGCTTCTGTTGAAATACCAATTGCCAAATCCTTTGGATTATGAAATTGATCCCAATCTCTTTCTTCGCAAAATAGTCTTACTTTATCCATTAATTCTTGTATAGTATTTTCCATACTCTATAGCCTACCTTTCAGATACTCTGATAATTCTTTGTCAACACAGTATACATAACAACCTTTCATTCCACGTGACAATAAAGTACGGTATGTGTTTTTGATTAATTCATCAGCAACTTCACAAGCTTTTTGAGGATCCTTTTTATACATGGATTTTATTCCTTTTAATGATTGGTCTGTATTAGCTCTTTTTGTGAAGTCAGTAATTACTTTGCCGTTCTCATATTGCAAATCCTCACCTATAATAACTCCCACATAGTCAAATTCCAATCCCTGTGATGTATGAATACAACCCGCTTCATTAACAGAGGTTTCATCTATAGCAAAAGTAGTAGTGTTTCCAAGATTCCAACTTATTTCAAAATCGCCAATTTTTATATCATGAACAGATGAATCATTTTTACTGTCCCTAATCCAATTCCAGCAGTAGCCTGCCAAAATCCTCGATCGATTTAAATTACGATTTCGCTCTAAAATTAAATCTTGCATCTCCTGTGCTGTATCTACTATTCTAATATCATAATCTATATCTCTCATATCAAAGTTAGCTGTCGGCCGGATATCCAATACATCATCTAACCAGGCAATATAGCCGTCAGAACCATTACAACGAAATTGTGAAATTAATTTCTGATAATAAATTTCGGCACCAAGTTTTTTAGCCCATCGTTCAATTTCATCAATACTTCCGATATCATTTATTGTAACTCGTTGACTCTCATCAATAAAAAACACACTACATTTTGCCGCACTAATAATTTCTTTAATTTGGTTTTCACCTAAATTCTGGAACATACCAGATTTTTCATTCAATCGGTGTGCTTCATCAACTAAAATTGTATCAATAGCATTTATGGGTGCCTCCGTATAAACACCAGACCCCTTGAACAAATTGTCTACGCTGCTCTTTTTTATATGTCCTTTTAGTTTTTTTTGATACACATTTCTGGGTGCACTGTTTTTTGAAACATACTGACAAAACTGTTCACATGCTGTCAATTCAGTTAGTAGGTTTATGGCAACAACTGTCTTTCCTGTTCCGGGTCCTCCTTGTACAATCACGACTCTCTTTTTTAAATCCTTTTGTGATCTTTTAGAAATGTTAAATATTTGTTCGTAAACAACCTTCTGTTCATCTATCATAACAAACTCTTTATTCCCATTAAGCATTGCTAATAATGAATCCTGTAGTGATTTTGATGGTTTTATTTTTCCTTGCTCAATACGGTAAAGCAGCTCTTTATTATCACCTTTTACAATGGATTTATTTATAAACGCTCTTAATTTATCAACTTCACCTCTTGTAAATACCGGTGCTTCTTCCAAATATAAATCATACTGTGATTCATCTATTGGATCGTTTTCTTTTCTGCGATAATTATGCATATACGAGCATGGCGAAAGTACAATATTATCTCTTTGGACAGTTTCATTATAATCCTTTATTAACATCATATATGACCAGGCTTGATAAGATGGATGCACTACTTGTCTCATTGCATTTCCTGTGTGGGTCTCCACCAAAGCATCTAATCCATTTACTGAATTAATCTTATCCCATTGCTTTAATTCTATAATTATAACATTTCCTATATTATCTTTGTCATACCCAGATAACAAAAAATCTACTCTTTTTGAAGTTTGTGGAATATTATACTCAATTGCAACTCC
>JAQVQL010000358.1 GCA_028701595.1 Herbinix sp. | reverse complement strand
AACAAATTGCATGGATCCTGCATAAATAAAGATGCTAGAAAACAAGGTCCAGAACAAGGGAATACCCTTACTGTTCATGAGTATACCATAAGCCGAGCCAAGAACAATATAGCCTGATAATATTGGTAAAGTATGAGGAAGAGCAGCCTTTATGGCTGCTTTGTGGTTTTTCATAAGCGTACTCCTTAATCTTTGGTTATAAAATTAATATTTTTCTATACTATAATACAATCAATCATTTATTACACTAGTACGTTAATCATAGAAAGTAATTATAATATAGAGATAGAAAATATGCAATATAAACACAAAGATAAACGAAGATAAGGAATGCTACTAGATGACATAATCAGAACGTTCAAAATTTGAAGCCCCTAGCGCATCATATAATAAATCGCTTTGGAATCTGGTTTTGCAATTATCACACTCCACATATTCTAGTGAGCTTGTCTGATTTCTTTTGTCATATAAAAAGGGTGAAAAAGTTTCAGAGTTTTTTATTCCTGGTGCATCAGAGTCCAGTAAATAAGAATACACATAGCTAGCTTCGTGCTTGAAGTAAAGATCCCTGCTTTTACAGACAGGACAAGTATAATGTTTTGATTCCATATAGTAAATTCTCCTTTAGGAATAATAAAAATTTTATAATAGTTAAGAAGGACTTATCCTTCATTCACTATTACATGATTGCTCAAAGAACTAAGAATTATTCTTAAAAAATAGGGTTGACAAAATAAAAACTGGAAAGTATACTAAAAACACACCCCCACCCATAGGGGTCGGGATAAAAAAATAAGCTTAGTTTCTTAAGCAGATAATAAGAGCAAAAATAACTGTAAGTATATAGTGCCCTATACATTATGTTGTAAGAAAGGGGAAATAATGAATAAAGAACAGAAAAATGCCGTACTAGCGCTTAAGACAGCAAGAGGCCAAATTGATGCAACAATAAATATGGTAGAAGAGGGTAGATACTGTATGGATATATCTAATCAGATTATTGCTGCTCAGGGCTTACTAAAAAAAGCGAATCTCCTGATACTAAGACAGCATATGAACCATTGCGTAAAGGAAGCCTTTGAGCATGATAAGGGTGATGAGAAAATTGATGAGATTATTGATATTTTATCCAAGATTACAGGAAAGTAACTAGTTTATAGGGCAGATTGAAGGAAAACCACTTCAGCATGTTCAAAATGGAGGAATCTTATGACAAATAAAACGTTTAATATAGAAGGAATGACCTGTGCATCATGTGTCAGAGCCGTAGAACGGGTTACAAGTAAGCTGGATGGAGTATCAAGCGCCAATGTAAATCTTGCTACTGAAAAGTTATCGATTAGTTATGAGCCGTCTAAATTAAGAGTTTCAGACATTAAGAATGCGATTGAAAAGGCAGGCTATAAGGCTGTTGAAGAGGAAGCCGCAATAGATACCGATAAGGATAGCAAGCTAAAGGAGAAAAAATCTCTATGGATAAGGTTTATTGTATCCCTTGTAGCTACAGTACCTTTACTATATATCTCCATGGGTCATATGGTTGGACTTCCCCTACCTGAATTTATAGATCCTATGATGAATCCCGCGGCCTTTGCCACTTTGCAGCTGCTACTTACAATTCCTGTAGTAGCGGTAGGATATCGCTATTATATTGTTGGATTTAGAACCCTCCTTAAGGGAAGTCCAAATATGGACTCCTTAATTGCTATTGGAACTGGTGCCGCTGTGTTATATGGTATATTTGCACTGTTTCAGATTATAAGAGGTGATTCAAGCTATGCCATGGAATTATATTTTGAATCTGCCGCAGTAATTCTTACACTTATTACCCTTGGAAAGTATTTTGAGACTGTGTCGAAGGGAAAGACCTCGGAGGCCATTAAAAAGCTTATGGGACTCGCGCCCAAGACAGCAACTACTATAAAGGATGACCGTGAGATAGAAGTTCCTATTGATGAGGTTGAGGTCGGAGATATTATAGTGGTAAAGCCTGGTGAAAAGATGCCTGTAGACGGCATTGTAGTAAGCGGTATAACGTCGGTGGACGAATCTATGCTGACAGGCGAAAGCATTCCGGTAGAAAAACACAGCGGTGATAATGTAATTGGTGCCTCAATAAATAAAAACGGAAGCATTCATTATAAGGCAACAAGAGTAGGAAAGGACACAGCGCTGGCACAAATAATAAAGCTAGTAGAAGACGCCCAAGGATCCAAGGCACCCATAGCCAAGCTTGCGGATATTATATCGGGATATTTTGTTCCTATAGTCATGATACTTTCAATTCTTTCAGGGCTTGCCTGGTTCTTTATCGGGGGAGAAAGTGCAACCTTTGCATTGACAATATTTATATCTGTACTGGTTATTGCATGTCCTTGCGCATTGGGGCTTGCAACTCCTACAGCTATCATGGTTGGTACCGGTAAAGGCGCCGAGAACGGTGTATTGATTAAAAGCGGTGAGGCCTTGGAGACCACGCATGTAATAGACACAGTGGTACTAGATAAGACTGGTACTATTACAGAAGGCAAGCCAAAGGTAACTGATATTATTACAGCAGAGAATATAACAGAAGAAAAGCTTCTAATGCTATCAGCATCGGCTGAAAAAGGTTCAGAGCACCCTCTAGGAGAAGCCATTGTAGAATATGCAGAGAAGAGAGGTATACAGACAGAAAAAGCCTCTGATT
>JAQVQL010000001.1 GCA_028701595.1 Herbinix sp. | reverse complement strand
TCCCCTTTGTATATGAGAGATAAATATAGATGAGAATATAATTCCAAGTGGGCTAGAATTACCAAGTAAAGCCACCGCTATACCGTTAAAACCATTAGCTGCAATAACATTTATAGGCTCATAGGTTTGACTACTTCCTGCTATAGTAGACGGTGCAAGAATTGCAAATGCTCCACCAAGACCTGCTAATCCGCCTGCAAACATCATGGTCAGAATAATATTCCTAGTACCTTTCATACCGGCATATTTACTAGCATGTTTGTTATATCCCGTTGCTTTTAGCTCATATCCAAATGTTGTATTATTCAACACTATAAATAATACAATAGCTATACCCATTGCAATAAAGAAGGAAATATTTACGCCAGAACTCTTAAAACCTAATGACGGTAGCTGTGCAGTTCCTGGAAGGTATGCGGTTCTTGTTGTTGACGCTACATACATCTTACCATTACCCTTAATCAGCATGTCCACCATATATGTTCCAATATAGTTAAACATTATAGAGGTAATAACCTCATTAACATTTAGATAGGCCTTAAATATTCCTGGTATTATACCCCAAAGCATTCCTCCAATCATACCTGCCAGTATACAGACAAGCCAATGAATACCAGGGGGTAGATCCCATAAAAAGCCAACATACATAGCACAAAACATACCGATTGTATATTGACCGGAAGCTCCTATATTGAAAAGTCCCATTTTAAATGCAAAGCCTACCGCAAGGCCTGTCATCATGATGGGTGTAGCAAAATAAAATACATTGCCTAGATCAGTAAATCCATGAAGTAGAATTTTTTGAAAAGCAGGCATAGCCTTTTCAGGTTTTGCTATGAGCATAACAATAAATCCTATTATCAATCCCAGGAATATTGCAAGCAGTGCAGAGGTAAACGCTGAAAAGGATTTACTTTTATATACCTTTTTAAACCAAGGTATATCTACTGAATCTAATCTGTTTTGCATACTTATTCTCCTTTACTCATATCCCGTTTTGCACCCGACATATACAGGCCTAATTCCTGGACTGTTGTATTTTTTGGATTCAGCTCACCGACAATCTCGCCCTCATACATAACAAGTATCCGATCGCTTAAGTTCATTACTTCATCTAGCTCTAGTGAAACAAGAAGAACTGCCTTTCCTGAATCTCTTGATTCCATAAGTTGTTTGTGTATATATTCAATGGCACCTACATCCAATCCTCTCGTAGGCTGTACGGCAACTAAAAGCTTATGCTCCTTATCTATTTCACGAGCAACAATTGCCTTTTGTTGATTTCCGCCTGACATACTACGAGCAATAGTTATAGGTCCTTGTCCACTTCTTACATCATATTGATCAATCAAATGCTTTGCATAATCTCTAACAGCACGTTTTTTTATAAATCCTTTTTTCTGGAATTCAGGTTGCCAATATCTTTGTAATACAATATTATCCTCTAAGGAATAATCCATAACCAATCCATGCTTATGTCTGTCCTCAGGAATATGGCTCATTCCAGCTTTGGATCTGCTTCTTATGGAAGCTCTTGTTATATCCTCTCCGCAAAGACTTATCTGTCCGCCTTCAAGCTTTTGCAGTCCCGTCAAAGCAGAGACAAGTTCTGTCTGACCATTACCATCAATACCTGCTACACATACAATTTCACCTGCATGAACATCGAATGATACATCTTTAACCGCCAGATTCTTATGACTTTCTGATGAAACAGAAACATTCCTTACAGAAAGAACATTTTCCTTAATATCTGCCTCAGATTTATTTACAACAAAGCTAACCTCGCGTCCAACCATCATATGTGATAGTTCTTCCTTTGTGGTGTTCTCTATATCAACAGTCCCCACAAACTTCCCTTTACGAAGAACTGTACAGCGGTCAGCTACCGCAATTATTTCATTCAATTTATGTGTTATAAAGAGAATCGATTTACCTTCTTTTGCAAATCCTCTCATTATATCCATTAGCTCATCAATTTCCTGTGGAGTAAGTACTGCTGTAGGTTCATCAAATATTAAAATATCATTATCACGATATAGCATTTTAAGTATCTCTACTCTTTGTTGCATGCCGACAGATATTTTCTCAACTAACACATCTGGATTAACCTTCAGCCCATATTGTTCACTTAATTTCATAATCTTTTCACGGGCTTCATTCTTCTGTAAAAAGCCCATTTTATTTGGCTCTACGCCAAGTATAATGTTTTCTAATACAGTAAATATCTCCACCAGTTTAAAATGCTGATGGACCATACCAATACCAAGAGCATTGGCATCATTTGGATTGTTAATTTGTACGGTCTGACCGTTTTTCTTTATTTCACCCTGTTCAGCTTGATAAAGACCAAATAATATGCTCATAAGAGTGGATTTTCCGGCTCCGTTCTCACCTAACAACGCATGAATTTCCCCTTTGCGAAGCTTTAATGTAACATTATCGTTTGCAATAATGCCAGGAAATACCTTCGTAATATTTAGCATCTCAATTATATATTTATCCATGAGGACCTCCACGTGAAAAGGGGAAAGGCAAACGCCTTCCCCCTAAGTGTCATTGCTAGCATAAAGGCTTCGTTTTATTTGCCAATTATCTTTATTTAATGCAATGAAAATATTACTATCTTACTTCAACCTTAACTCCTGTAAGATTAAGATTAGTTGAAAGTTCTTCAGCTGTAGCAACTCCGCCTGCATCTTCAACAGTAATTTCACGGATAGGATCTACAGATCCGTCAACTAATTTAGCAAATACTGTATTATATTGATCTACATTAAAGCTTTCGAAACGATCAAATGCATCTGCACTTGCATCTCCTATAACAGAGGTAGGAAGACCTACACCTTCGTTGGTAGAATCAAAATATGTTGTTTTGCCGCCAAATGTATCAAAAGAGTCGGTCTTATAGATTGATTCAAGAACCTGTACAACTGAAGCACCTAAGCCCTTAGTTGCAGATGTAATAACGGTTTCACTATCATATCTTTGGTCAACGTCTACGCCAATAACCTTAGCTCCTGCTTCAGAAGCGGCTGCCATAACGCTCTTACCAACAGAACCACCACAGGCAAAGATAACCTCTGTGCCTTCCTGATACATTGTCTTAGCAGTTGCTTTATTTGTGTCATTTTCTTCAAAGTTACCTGTATAATGATAGGTAACCTGGACTTCACCTGCTCCTAAACCTAATTCCTTAGCAGCATCCTCTGCACCCTGTAGGTAACCATAACCAAAGGCTTGAACAGCAGGTACTGCCATACCACCCATAAAACCAAGCTTTTTCATACCATCCATTACTGCAGCATAGCCAGCCAAATAACCTGATTCTTCTTCGGCATACATTACGCTTGCAACATTTTCCTTGGTCTCGAATACAGAATAATCTGCGGTATGAGGTGAACCGTCAAGTAATATAAACTTAACTTCAGGGAATTTTGTCTGGGCTTCATACATGGCTACTTCAAATAAAAAACCAGGTGTAACAACTACCTTCGCGCCGCCTGTTATTGCAAGCTCAATAGCTGCAAGGTATCCTAAATCTGATGCTTCTTCAGGCTTGTAATATTGATGAGAAACGTTATTAGCTTTTGCAAACTCAAGAACACCTTCCCATGCTCCCTGATTAAATGACTTGTCATCGATGTTACCCTTATCAGTGATTAATCCTATTTCATAGGTATCATCTGCGGTCTTATCATCGTCTTTGTCATCTTTATCATCCTTATTATCTCCAACCTTCAAGTCATCCTTCTCGTCTTCCTTAGTGCCACATGCTGTCAAAGTACCTAATGCTAACACTAAAACCATAAGAATTGCTAAAATCTTCTTCATAAACATCCCTCCGTATAGTGTTCGGTAACTTGTACCGTCATATATATTATACTAAATCTGCTATAATTTACAACCTAAAACTCAAAATCTAGTAATTTTAATATTTATTAATGCTTTTGTTTTTTTATACCCTCAATTAAGCACTGATAACACATTGCAGTATAAGTGTCATTGCCTCCGATAACAATCTGTTCACCCTCTGTGATAATTTTCCCATCCTTATCCTTTCGGACATTGACTGTCGCCTTTTTACCACAGGAGCAGATGGTCTTTATCTCAGTAATAGAATCTGCTATCTCTAAAAGCCTTTTACTCCCAGGAAACATCTTTGTACGAAAATCCGTTCTAAGTCCAAAGCAAAGCACAGGTATATCATACTCTATAACTATCATCGCAAGTTGATTCACATGTGCTTCTGTAAGGAACTGACATTCATCGATTATGATAACATCCACCTTCTGCTTTAGTTCCAAATAGCTTTGATAAACATCCTCATCTGCATCTAGCTCATATGCCTTTGCCTCCAATCCAATTCTGGACCTAAGTACACCCTCTCCGTCTCTGTTATCTATATGAGGCTTAATAAGCCACACATTCATTCCTCTTTCTTCATAATTAAATTTAGTTATCAATGCTTGAGCTGTTTTAGAACTACCCATTACACCATACTTAAAATATAGCTTAGCCATAGATCCTCATCCTTTATAATCTGATTTTTCCAAGTCTTTGTAAAATCAATGCCCCCAGAATTCCAATCAGTGTTCCACTTACTACACCGGCAATCATTAAGAAGGGCAGATAATATATAAGACTGGTATTACTAACATATATTATTGCAACTATTATTTGGCCTACATTATGAGCAATTCCACCTATAATACTGACCCCAACCATTGAAAAAAGCTTAAGCTTCTTAAATATAACCATTGTAAGCCAGCTTAATACTCCTCCTGCAAAGCTAAATATTAGTGTTGAAGGATCACGAAATGTAAAACCCACAAGTAGAATTCGAACCATGGATAGGACAAATGCTTCCTTAACCCCAATTCCATATATAGCTATGATGATCACGAGATTAGCTAATCCAAGCTTTATTCCAGGTACCGGAAAAGGAATAGGAAAAAGACTTTCTATATATGAAAAAATAAAGGCCAGTGCAATAAATAAACCATATAAGGCAATTTTTTTAGACTTCATTGTAACTCCTTCATGCTAAAGGTTTTGATATATTAATTGGCGATAGCATCTAAGTCGCTTTCCTCTCCGCCAATCACCCGAAGAACAACCCTATTTGGAAGGCATGTGATAGATTCGTTATCATAATGAATTCCTCTATGCTTGACGCATAGCTTATCGGGACAGCTTGCTTCAATCATCCTCACATACCCATCCTTAATTTCTAGGACATTGCGCTCTCCATCATGTAAAATCTCATATCTTGTATCTTCGTTAAGGTTAAAAGTTTTATGTTCTTTTCCGTCAATCGTAATAAGCACCTGGCTTCCTTCTGTTCTAAATATAATCATAAAAAGAAAGCCAATAAAAACAAATAGTATTATACCGCCTATTAAATAAAAATCATTCTTTTTCATTTATTCATACCTTACTATAATAAGGAGCAAGTGTTCTGAAATTTTACTATCATCGCTACACTTGCTCCATTTTTAGTTACATTACAATTCAGACTTTTCTTTCTTTATAACATGCTCATCAAAACATCGAAAGTACCATATAGATTATTCCCATTGAAACCATCTCAACGGGTAAGCTCTTTATTTCCTTGCTTAGTCTTGAAAACATAAGATATCTTCTAATCGAATAAAACAAAAGTAATACTATAGTTATAGTTATAGCCATACTAGCCCACAGGCTTATACTGTCTATCGTAAAAGGCTGTATAATCAATATAACAGGAATAATAACCAGCAAGCTTTCAGACTTTATGATATGTTTGTCCTTATTAAAAATCCGATTTAGTATTGCAATTCCTATGCCGGTTAAGAAAAAGCCCATGATTACATTAGAAAATCCGTAGGATTTATATCCAAAATCAAAAATCTCAAAACCATAGATAGCTCCCTCAGCCATGAACTCTCTAATAATTGAAATTATTAGTAGTGTGGCAAATGCTCCTGCACCCTCTAGTAAGAGGCGATTATAATCCGAATTACCCTCTGAATCTATAATATGCTTGGCTATTAATATACCTAAGAAAATATGAAGTATATAATCCGTATTTTCTACTTCATATCCCAATACGGCTATTATTACAATTTGAAAGATTGAATAGGTAAGGGCTATCATAAGTATTATATTACATGAATTTCTGCTCCATCTTGGAATTTTACTTCCAAACAATCGGTCAAGAACAAGCCCAAGTGTGGTAATAAACAGAATAAAAACACCTGTAACTAATGCATTTCTCATATTCTGTGAAAATACCACCATGGCCAGCGCAAATGCTTCAATAGGATATTTTGCCTTCATATACCCTTTACCTCTTTCTTTCTAAGTACTGATTAATTGCCTGCGTGTGCGCTTATAAATTCATAAGCACTATTTACAAGCTTACGTATCGCATCAGAAGTCACTGTAGCACCTGAAACACCATCAATTTCACTGCTATCTGTTCCCGCCATTCCCTTAAACTGTTCAAGATAGCTGCTCTCTTCCATCTCAGCACCATAACCAGGTGTTTCACTATGGCTTACAACCTTGACTTCCTTTATAGTCTTTGCATCACTTTCAAAAATCACTTCCCAGGTTACTGGACTAGTAGGAGGAGCAAAGCCTTTAGCTTTAGCTACAACAGAATAACCTGTTAGGGCACCGCCATCATCTGTAAGCTCTCTTGCAGATACTATTCCTTCTGCATCCGCTACATCTATTGCACCAGGAAGTTCTTCAACTATCTCATTATTGTCTGTGTTATCTTTTGAATCCTTGGTTAATATTTTGCTTCCATAAATTACTCCAAAGGCTATAATTGTAACCACCGCTAAAGCAATAATACCTTTTAATCTGCTATCTTTCATATTATCTACCTCTCTTTTCATAAAATTTATAATCACTAAAGATTTAAGTCCTATCTTTTTGTTTTTTTAGTCTAACACCATAAATATGTGGTCTTATTATTGCTTCAATTAAGCCAGATAGACAATTGGCTATTAGAATTCCATAGCTTACTCCCTCTGGCAGCATTCCCCATAGCCTTATTCCAGCTGTAATAAGTCCAGCTATAACCGCCAAAATCACCTTTACCCTTGGAGCAACAGATGCATAATCGGTCATCATAAAGCAAGCTCCAAGTATTAATCCACCAGATAATAAATTTGTAAGTATATCACCCTTAAACAGTCCGTCTTTTGCAAATATGAAGGTTATCAAAAGAACTGTCGATATATAGGCTCCTGTTGCTGCCAAATTAACAACTCTACGATAACATAGATAAGCAAATCCTATAAGTAATAGGAGTGCACTGGTTTCACCTAAAGATCCAGGTATATTTCCTATAAACATGTCCCACTTGGAGAACTGGGAAAAATCAGAGCCAGATTTGTATAAGCCTAATACAGTCGCAGAGCTTATGGCATCTGTCCCTGAAGTAAAAGTAGTTACATAATTTGAAATGGACGAAGGCCAGAGAAAAATAAGTAATGCCCTACCCATTAAAGCAGGATTTGCAAAATTACTTCCTATTCCACCGAAAAACTGCTTTACAATTATTATAGCAAATATCGATGCAACCATCACAGCCCATATGGGAGTAGTTGAAGGAACATTAAATGCTATAAGAATTCCTGTTACGACGGCACTCCAGTCGCTTACTGTTAGTTGTTCCTTTCTACTTCTCTGCCAAATATACTCTGATAAAACACATGTAGTCACAGCTGTTAGCACAAGAATAAGCGAATTAATTCCAAAGAAAAAAACAGCTCCCAATAATGCCGGCATCATAGCTATAACGACATCCTGCATTATAACCTTTGTTGACCTATTAATCTCAATATGTGGACTAACCTCATGTAATTCTTTACCTACTTTTAACTTCATCATTATTGCCACCTAGTCCTGTATATTTCTGTTTTGGCTTCTGTTATTCGGTATGCCAGTTCTCTTTTTGCAGGGCATACATAAGAACAGCTACCGCAACTGATACATTCTGTTGCATAAAGCTTATCACATAATTTGATATCATCCTCTATCGCGGCAAAATCTATTTTGAAAGGAGCAAGTCCTGCGGGACATACTCTCTCACATTCACCGCAACGAATACAAGGGGACTCGTCTTTAGGTGTATCCTCCAACACTATAAGCCCGGAGGAGATCTTCAGAACGCTTCCGGTTAATTCCTCATGATTACCACCTGTTTGAAGAACGGAACCAGTCATAGGACCTCCACCTATTAACCTACTTTTTGTAGTCGTATATCCACCGGCCAATTCAATAAGCTCACTATACCGAGTGCCTATAGGCTCCAGGAAATTGCCTTGCTCTTTGACCTTACCCGTTACAGTTACTACACGAGATATTAATGGCTCATCACCTAATACAATATCAGCTAAAGCTTTTGCTGTACCTACATTATTAATAATGACTCCTATACTAGCAGGCAGCTTTCCTGCCGGTACCTCCATACCAAGTACTGCTTCAACAAGCTGTCGTTCTCCACCTTGCGGATATCTGGTGGGAAGAATCTTAATTTCTATGGGAAGCTCCTTATCAGCAATAATACTTTCCAAGACCTTAGCTACATCCTGCTTATTATCCTCTAAGCATATAATGGCTTTCTTTGAGCCTGAGGCCTTTATAAACAGTAGAATTCCATTAACTATAGCATATCCATGCTCCATCATAAGCATATGGTCGCAGGTTAGATAAGGCTCACATTCTGCAGCATTAATTAAGATATATTCTATCGGCTCCTTTGTCTCATATTTTATATGAGAGGGAAATCCTGCACCACCTAAGCCTGTTAGGCCACCATCCTTCATCTTAGCTATAATAATATCCTTGGTATATTTAGAAAGATCAATAATTCTTTCCTCATAATTACGAGCTGAGTATATGGCATCCTCATTGTTATCATTATAGTCATCAGACTCAATAACTATAATCTCTACATTCTTATAGGAGGAATCAGGATGCTTTTTAATATCAATAACAGTCCCGCTAATACCAGCATGGATATTTGCTCCGCCAAAACTTTTAGGCGTGCCTATTAAATCTCCCTTTGAAACTCTATCACCCATCTTGACTATAGCTTCACAGACGCTTCCAGGTGATTGCTTCATGGAAATCTCTACGGTTTTTGGATTATATATACGTATTGGTTTTTGATTACTTAACAGCTTATCTGTGCCATCAGACGGATGAATACCACCATGAAAATAATGTCTCAAATCTTTTAGCCCTCCTGCTATCCGGTAATTATATATACCTAAAATATCATAATACGCACATGGATAAATGTCAAGTAATTGCATAATAATTGGTAACATTTATAACCATATATTGGGCATTGCGAAATGTAAATACGCCCAAATGTCTTGGTTTATTTTATCACAAATATTTTATATTTTATAGTTAATAGCATTGCTTTAATAAGGAAAAAAAATTCATATTTCAAAATATAACATATTTTTTAGTCATAATTAACATCTTACTCCTCTTGCGAATATGATGATATATAACATATGAAAGGAGTCTACTATGTATTTTTTAATTTCAGCTTTTTTAACAACCGAAATTACTAATGCTTCATTTTTTTGGAGCTTATATATAGAAAACAAGGTTCTTGTAACAATCGGAATTCTATCACTTCTATTTATCGTTTCAATATATGCAAGACATCATAAAAAAAAGAAAATCAGAAGTAAAGAAAAAGAGATTGTTAGACCTATAACCGATGTAATAGGAACAGACCCCGTACAATTAGAGGAGTTAAATCAAGATTTAGAGCCGTTTGGATTTGCCTATGATTATACACAGGATGTGTTCTACTCTCTTACGAATTGTTGGCAAAGAAGCTTTGGATATTTCAGACTTTATGATGAGGCAAGTGCTACATTCAGCATGATTATTGACTGTGAACCTATATATTTTCGTTACAAAGGTATGAAATGGATGATTGAATTCTGGAAGGGACAATACGGAATGACAACTGGCGGCGAGGTCGGTATTTACTACACTTCCGGACCAGAACTAAATATTCCTGGTATATTTAACGGTACCTTTTATTATTGTGTCAAGGATGAACACAGAATAGATATGTCATTTGCTATAAGAAAGAACGGCAATCTTTTATTTACAAGAAGCGCCTATCATTGGTGGGTTACAGGATTTAAGCTTGCCGAATTTTCACAGCCCTCCGAGCTAACTATGGATATTATTCTGGACCTATATGATCGACAAATGGCCGAAGCATTTGTAAATGGGTTAATAGAAGCCGGTTATACAGATAGTGAATATGCTATTCGTGGAAGAAGGGTTTATATTCATTTTGATAAGCCTCATACTAAGCAGCCATTTACACGAAACTCCATAACCGATCATCTTATGCAGCGTAATAATAAGTCATTTTGCGATTCCTACAATTATTTAACTAATGCCTATGTCGGGGCTCTTGATAAATTGCTATATGTAAAGCGTAAATCACCAAATATGTATAATCAGATATTGAATGTGGGTAAACCACGTCAAGTATTTGAAGCATACGATAGTATTAAGGATTATATAAATAAGGAGGATTGATGATATGGGTGTTAATAAGCGTTTGACTAATGTAATGACCTCCTCAATAAGGATTCCCTTTAACGACTATTCAAGATTCATAATAATGAGTGACTGCCATAGAGGAAATGGTGGCTTTTCAGATAATTTTTCAAATAATCAAAATATTTTCTTCGCAGCCCTGCAATACTATTATGAAAGAGAATTTACTTATATTGAACTAGGAGACGGGGATGAATTATGGGAGAACAGAAAAATCGAAACAATTATAAACACCCATAGTGATGCATTTTGGCTTATGTCACAATTCTATAGAGAAGGCAGATTTCATATGCTCTATGGAAATCATGACATAGTAAAAAGAGAGCCAAAATATACTAAAACAAAATGCAAATCCTTTTTTTGCGATAGTATCAACTCACATGTACCTCTTTTCCCGAATATAACTATGTCCGAAGGACTCATACTTGATTATATGGAAGCTCCATATCAAATTTTTCTTACACATGGACATCAAGCTGATATATTAAATGATACCTTCTGGCGATTATCCAGATTTTTAGTACGATATCTATGGAGGCCTCTAGAATTAATTGGTATAAGAGATCCTACCAGTGCCGCAAAGAATAGCGAGCGAAAAAGTAAGGTGGAAAAAAGATTGGCAGGCTGGTCTATGAAAAATAATCAAATGATTATTACCGGCCATACCCATAGACCAGTATTTCCAAAGCCTGATGAAGTTTTATGCTTTAATGACGGAAGCTGTGTCCACCCAAGATGCATTACAGGCATTGAAATCACCAACGGAAGTCTTTCATTAATTAAATGGGCTATTATGACTAGAGATGACCGTTCTCTATATGTCGGAAAGGTGGTGCTAGAGGGTCCTGTTAGAATCGATGAATATATTAAGAAGACACTAAAGGAGGCTGTATAAATGGAGATAGGTAAAGTATTGGTTTCATCCTTAGTATCATTAAGTGCTTTGTTTATACTAACAAAGGTTATGGGCAATAGAGAAATGGCACAGCTTAGTATGTTTGATTATATAAGCAGTATTGCTATAGGTTCAATTGCAGGTGAGATTGCGGCTATGTCCACAGACAATCTGATAGAGCCCTTATTGTCTATGATTTTTCTTTCATTCTTTACACTTAGTATTAATTATCTGACATGTAAATCAATTATTCTTAGAAGGTTCTTTCAGGGACAAGCTCTGCTCCTATATCAAAAAGGACAACTCTATGAAAAGAATCTTTTATATGCCAAGCTTGATGTTGGTGAATTACTTTCAGAATGTAGAGTTATGGGTTATTATGACCTTGAAGAAATCCATACTATTATATTAGAGAGTAATGGTAAAATCAGCATACTTCCTATGGTTACTGCAAGGCCTACTACTCCCGAGGATTTAGATATTAAGCCTATTCAGAACGTACCTATGGCAAATATAATAATTGATGGTAAAGTCATGAAGGGTAATTTACAAAGCACTGGGAAAAATGAAGCATGGGTTAATAAAAGGATAAGTCAAAAAGGTGTTACAGATATTAATGAAATTATACTGGCTACCTTTGATAATTCAAAGGATGATATAAATATATACTTAAAATATCATAAAAAATATAAAGAAGACATTTTTGAATAAGGGGCATTAAAAATGTGAAAAACTCATAAGATATTACGAGTTGTAAGTCGGGGAAACTTTTTCTATGTTAAAAAAATATAAAGCTAAACACATTGTAATGTGCGAACTAATTCTTTTATTGATTTTTTCCTCTGTTCTGGTCAAACAGGATATAGATCAGGAAGCGACAATGTACGCATCCATGTATGATACAGAGAAAAAGTATATAAAGTGGGTCAGTTTTGATGTTAATCAAAAGGCTCTTGACCAGGCATATCGCTATGATGTAGAGACTAAGGACAAGGACGTCCATTTGAACTGGATTGAATTATTGGCATATCTTGGTGCCAGGTATGGAGGTGATTTCTCCAGATATAAGGAAAAGAATATGACAGAGCTGGCCAATAAGCTTATATCTAAAGAAGAAACCATGAATGAATTAACAAAGGATATGAAATACTATGATTATTATCTTGAGGCTTATTCTGCTGTACTTGGTGGCATGGTTGGTGAGTATGAAATTGAAGTTAAGGACGAAGCTGCTCCGGGTGGTAAGCGTATGGAAGAAAAATACGGTCTTAAGGCCTTTCTACCCATCGCTAAATTTTATCCCTACAGTCACTTTGATGATTTCGGTGTATCGAGAAGCTATGGTTTTAAAAGAAAACATCTTGGACACGATATGATGGGTCAAGTCGGTACACCTATTATTGCTACGGAATCAGGTTATATAGAAGCTCTTGGTTGGAATAAATACGGAGGATGGAGAATAGGAATCCGAAGCTTTGATAGCAAAAGATATTACTACTATGCTCATCTTAGGCAAAATTTTCCCTATAATAAAGCCCTTGAAATAGGTAGTGTGGTTCAAGCGGGTGATGTAATAGGATATCTTGGCAGAACTGGTTATAGCAATAAAGAAAATGCCAATAACATCCGCACACCTCATCTTCATTTTGGAATTCAGTTGATTTTTGATGAATCACAAAAAGAAAGTGTTAGTGAAATCTGGATTGACTGCTATGATTTAATTCTCTTCCTATACAAGAACCGTTGCGAGACTGTCAAGAACACCGAAACAAAGGAATACTATAGGGTATATGAATTTATTGATCCAGTTGCCCAGGATTACATAAAGCATCAGATATATGATTACGATGATGAAAATATAGGGATACATATATATGACTAAGAAATCTGCTACTAATACTGCTTTTTAATGTGCTTTCTTCTAACTAAGCATATTAAGCCAAGTAGTAATGGAATTATATATTGAAATATCATATTGGCATAGACAATTACATACCTGTATAGATATTCAAATTCAAATTGTGTGGTAGATACATAATAGGAAAGATAATAAATAACCATTGCTAAAGGTACATATAAGAATTCTCTCTCCTTTAATCCAAATAACCATTGAATTAGCTTCATAAGAATTATAAATAACAAGCATATGGTGATAAAATCCGATAAAATACATATAAGTGTTACGATAACCTCAAAGCGTTCAAATATATTAAAAAACGAGATGCTTTTTACAGTTATATAAAAAGGAAACGGAAGCTTGGCTGTTAGACTCGCTCCAGATATACCGAATGTAAATATAGTAATTATAAAACAAAAAACAATAAAGAATAAGGAACCGGACCAGAACTTTCTTTTTTGCTTATTTGTCAGAGATATTCCCAGCTTATCAGCAAAAAATAAAGCTATTATCATATTCCCACCGACAGCAATAACATTAGTCGAAGCCTTAATGGTTGATGGCAGATTAATAGTAGAAACAGGTAGCAAATAATCTGTTCTTAATCTACTTACAGCGCAAATAAATAGAACACCTATTAACAAAAGTATAGGTCCTAATGAAAACTCAGAAAATCTGAATATAGTTTTGCTTCCCCTAAGAAGTGCATAATAAACCAGTATGAGCATTACCTGCATGAAGAAATCTGATCTTGTTTTTGGCATCAAAGTAAATTGTAATGTTAAAGAATATATGTTTATCTTGGCTGTAAGAAACAATATAATCCAAGCCATATAAAGTATAATTACAATCTTGGCACAAATCTTACCAAGAAGGCTTACTATAATCTCATATATATTTAGCCCTGGAAATGAACTAATAAGTAAAAGAATAACAGCTACAAGCGGGACGATTACAATAAGAGACCAAAACGGACTTAAGTACCCGCTTCTACCCGCTTCTCCGGCTAAGGCTGAAGGTATCTGTCTAAGCACGGGGGATAGAGATATGAACAGATACATAAATACCACTTGCCTCATAGTTAATTGATCGTTCATGCAAATCCTCCTAATTAACTTATTCTTATAACATTACATCTAACGGAGGATTTATCCTCCGCAATCATTTCATGAATTTTTCCAAAGTGTTTGCTATGCTTGGGATATAGGGAAATATCATACGAACAGTCCCTAATGCTATTCCGCTGGCTGATAAAACCAAAAATACAAACAAATTTCTTTTCTTACTAAGTATCACATTCTTTTGCTTAACAAAGGATACAATAATCAGACCTCCAAAAACATAAACCATACAAACCTCCATCTATATATAAATGATTTTAATAAAATGTAACTGAAGGTTCTATCCTCCAGTACTAAGAATAAAGGATTTTGTTATCTGTGATTTAACATCAAATTCGTACTCGATTTCAGATATCATGCTACTCCAATCCTCCTCAATTCCACTCCATTTTCTAGTGTGTTGATTCTGCATTAGCCGTGCAATCTGAAGTATATCTATTCCTGTACTAATAGAATAATTTGTGGCTTTTTTCATGATCTTGATAATATAAGCATTTTGCTGCTCAGTAAGACTCTTCAATTCATCAGCAGAGAATATATCCTTTTTAGAACTTATCTCCTTTACCATGGTTTCAAAATCCAGATGAATAACTACCTTAACCTGATTATTCTCCAGTTCGGATTTCATGTGGCTTTTAGAATATGAAATTGATAGTCCCACGCTATTTTCTAGATATATGGGATAGGCTCTAATTATATTTTTTATAAAATTGATTCCCGAAGATGTATCCATGTCAAGATAATCAACTAACACAAGCTTATCAAACACAGCATATCCCTTAAGTAGAAATGAGTTCTCCTCTGCTATCAGATATGGAATAATGCCGCTGGTCATATTATTTTCCAGCTCATTAAGTATATTTACCAAAGTATTATCATTTCTTGTAATTAGCTCCTTTTGCTTCTGTTCCACCGCCTCCAAATCCTCATGAACCATTTGACCCTTCTCTATACTTTCAGCAATAAAATCCGATGCCTTCATATCTCTTGTTATAAATAGCAAAGATTCCATCTTGACCGTTTCATCCCTTGAAAGAAAATCAATACATATCTTAATGCCCTTCTCGGCCGCTCTCTCCCCTAATAGAAAATATCCTGTATTTGCTATGGAGATGCTTTTTTTATTCTTAAGCTTAAGGTTTTGAAAAGCCTCAAATGGTGTTGCTCCTTTCCCCTCCGAAATTTCTTCATCACCAGCAGAGCCTTTCTCTGGATCGGCCCCTTGGCTGGAGCTATAAATTGCCGTCAGAACATATTCCCCTTCGGAGTAATCTATCCCCATAACATGAATAAAGTTTATCTCATCGATTTCTCTACGATTCATATCATGACTGCATCCGCATAGTAATAACGAAAATAGAATAATTACTAATTTCTTCACCTTATCCATCCTTCCCTTCGCTTTGTTTAACCTTATTGACAGGAGCGATATCATTAGGCCTCTTAGTAAAATATTTTATAGGGAATCTTAATAATGTATCCTTAATATTTCTCTCCTCTACATCAACAAAGGGAGACATATATGCTGTATTATAATTATTACGACTGCACAAATGATTTATTAGAAGTATAAGTCCTATGGCAAGACCAAAGAAGCCTGATAACGCAGCCAGTACAGACAGTAAGAATCTTGATAACCTGATACCACTGCTTAGATCCTGATTTGGCATAATAAACCCTGATATTCCTGCCAGGGATACAATAACAACCACTGCTGGAGAGACAAGATTTGCTGCTACAGCTGACTGTCCAACTACCAATCCCCCTAATATAGACATGGCTGTGCCAACAGCTTTAGGAAGTCTAAGTCCCGCTTCTATTAGTATCTCAAAGGATATAAGAAGGCCTATTACCTCAGACGCAGAGGAGAATGGAACGTTCTGCTTTGCAGCCTGAGTTGATAGGGCTAACTGCACGGGTAGCATCTGACTTTGATAAGTAGTAGCTGCAATATAAAAAGCAGGCAAAAATAAAGTAATAATCATGGATATATAGCGAATTATCCTCAGGGATGAGCCTATAAAAAAATGATTTGCATAGTCATCAGGTGACTGCATAAGCATAGGAAGCTGGCAGGGCAAAAGGTATGCAAACGGTATACCGTCTACCACCAAAGCCACTCTTCCATCAGATAAATTAGCGGCCACCCTATCCGGTCTTTGTGTATACATAATCTGTGGAAAAAGACTATGCTTATTCGGGATCAAATATTCCTCTATGAAAGCTGGAGAAGCTATATTATCTATGTCTATACTTTTGATAAGCTCACGGATTTTGTTAACTGTGTTCAGATCTGCAACATTACTAATATACACTAAAGCCATATCCGTTTTGGATATTCTTCCGGCAGATAGTGCCTCTATAACAAGATGCTCGGACCTAATCCTTCTTCGAATTAGGGCTGTATTCATACGCATAACTTCAATAAATGATTCCTTGGAGCCCTTAATAACATTTTCTTCAGAAGGCTCTTGAATAGACCTTTTCTCAAACATCCTTATGTCATATACAATAGCCTTTTCCTCTGAATCAAAAATCAAAGCGACCATACCGCTAAGAACATATTTTAATAAGAGCTTGTAATCAGTCTCTTCGATTGTAAATACATGATAAGCCCCGCCGTCAAGGAGATAATCCATCATTTCACGCTCTGTCTTGCAATTGGACAGATAAGGGTCAAATTTTAGAGATCTAAATATAGCTTCATCAAATAAAGACTGGTTAATTAAACCATCCACACAGAATAGATGAACGGTTAAGTTATTTTGATTTATCTTTATTGACCGAACAACTACATCGCTGCTTTTTTCAAATAGCTTTCTAATCCATTCTGAACTAATTCTATTCACAATATTTAGCCCTCTTTCCAACCTGGATTTCTCTAGACATTATACGAAAATATAAATAACCCATATATCTATATTTTCCTAACCATACCGAAAATATACAAAAAAAGACCGCAATTAAGGCCGCGGTTTTAGAAATTATGCAAGTTAGATTAAGAAAGACTACACCAAGGCATTACCCTTAGATGTAGTCTTTCTGTCCAGCTTTTTATCATTTATCTTTTGTTAAATAAGGATTAATTGAAGTAGTCCTCCACTAGATCCTTAATATGTACCGGGAACACCTTCCCCTTAATCAGTTTTAGCAGAAACACCTCTGCTTCGCCCTCATCCTCAGTAATATTTTCTGCAAAGCAATAATTATTAGGTTCATCATTGCCTCCCACTCTGATACATTCTAAGCTATAGAGTGCATTCTTGAAAATTAGGTTGTAGGTGATTTCAAATTCATTTTCTCTTACAGAAGTAGTTTTGGTTCTTAATGACTGCATGATATGCAATAAGGCCACCCCTTTTAGTATAATATTTAAGGTCTGTCAATAACCTTACAAGACATAATAATTATATCAGCAAAACAAAGATATTTATATAATGATTATTGCTTTTTCGCATGTAATTAATGCAATAGATTCCATATAGCGCCAATTCCATGCACATAAGTTGTATATACTAGAAAATCATGCCATTAATGATAATAATAGGCTTAAGCCATATAATTATATATATACAATAAAGGACAAGATTTTCAAAATGTTGTATAGACACACCTTTTTTTGTCTCAATCTTGTCCTTTATGCACTCCCATAATTAGAGAACTTTTTAATTGTTTAGTTGTTTAAATTTTAATTTATATAGGTTCTTATACTTCTATTCCATCTTGCTGTGCCAGCTGTCTATAGATTGCGTACTTCTCCCTAGCCTGCCTTTCAGTCTGTTCAAATAGCTCCTCTGCCATGTCGGGAGATGCTTTAGTTAAGGAGCTGTACCTTACCTGTCCCATAATGAAATCCCTGAAGCTTTCTTTAGGCTCCTTAGAATCAAGAATGAAGGGATTTTTACCTTCCTGTCTTAGCATGGGGTTGTATCTATAAAGATGCCAATAACCTGAAGAAACAGCTTTCTTTATATTTTCCATGCTTCTACCCATTCCCTCCTTAATACCATGATTAATACAGGGTGAATAGCATATTATTATTGATGGGCCTTTATAGCTCTCGGCTTCTTTTAGTGCTTTTATTAGCTGTGTGTTATCAGCATGGATTCCTACCTGAGCCACATAGACATTTCCATAGGTCATCATCATCCTTCCAAGGTCCTTTTTACCCTGCTTCTTGCCAGAAGCTGCAAACTTAGCTATTGCAGCTGTAGGTGTTGACTTTGATGCCTGACCACCTGTATTTGAATAAACCTCGGTGTCAAATACAAGTACATTTACATCCTCGCCTGAGGCAAGGACATGATCTAGGCCTCCATACCCAATATCGTAGGCCCAACCATCACCACCTACAAGCCAAATCGATCTCTTTGTTAGATAATCCCGATTATCCTTTATATCATTAACAAGATCCACAATCTCTATATCGGTTGAGGTAAAATTCTCAAGTACATCCAGAACCTTCCTACCAGCCTCGGCTGAGGCATCACCATCCTCTTTATAATGAATCCAGTCATGAAGAGCTTCCTTTATCCTCTCCTCTACATTCATGTCATTAAGCTTTCTCATGGACTCTTCTAGCTTATTTCGTATCTGCTTGACCCCTAGATACATGCCAAAGCCATATTCAGCATTATCCTCAAATAATGAATTGGCCCAGGAAGGCCCTTTACCCTCATGATTTTTGGTATATACCATACTTGGTGCTGATGCACCCCATATAGACGAGCAGCCTGTGGCATTAGCTATCATCATCCTCTCACCAAATAACTGTGTTACCAACTTGATATAAGGTGTCTCACCGCATCCTGCACATGCTCCTGAAAATTCTATCAGAGGTTTCTTAAACTGGCTGTCCTTAAATGATTGACCATATGCTAGATTCTCCTTAAATCTTATTTGAGTTGATGCATATTCCCAATTGGCTACTTGAGCTATTAGTTGCGTCTCAATAGGCCTCATAATTAAAGCTTTGCCCTTTGCGGGACAAACATCCGCACAGTTACCACATCCTGTACAATCCATGGGAGTAATCTGGATCTTGTAATGTAGCCCTTCAAAGGCCTTTCCCTTAGCCTCCTTTGTAACAAATGTATCCGGTGCATTATTAAGCTCGTCCTCATCTAGGAGAAATGGTCTTATTACAGCATGGGGACACACATAGGCACATTGATTACATTGAATACAACGTTCTTCTATCCATTCGGGAATATTAACAGCAATACCTCGCTTTTCATAGGCTGTAGTACCTGATGGAAATGTACCATCCTCTATTCCAGAAAATGCACTTACAGGAAGCTCTCCTCCCTTAAGCTCTGACATGGGACGCATAATATTTTTCATAAATTCTGATTCTGTAACATCATTTTCTTTCTTAACTGTACTATCTAACCAACTTTCAGGTATCTTAATTTCATGGACTGCCGCGATTCCCTTATCTACGGCTTTGTGGTTCATGGCAACGATATTTTCACCTTTTTTCCCGTACATCCTACTTATAACATTCTTTAGTTCCTTAATATATACATCCTCAGGCAAGAGCTTAGTTAGCTTAAAAAAGGCACCCTGCATAACCATATTTATTCTATTACCTAGACCAATTTCATCAGCAATTTTTATGGCATTAACCGTATAAAAATGGGCATTTTTCTTCGCCAGCTTTTGTTTCATCTTTGCAGGAAGATGCTCTTCC
Source organism: Herbinix sp. (assembly GCA_028701595.1). Classification (GTDB taxonomy): domain Bacteria; phylum Bacillota; class Clostridia; order Lachnospirales; family Lachnospiraceae; genus Mobilitalea. The sequence goes on along the minus strand of JAQVQL010000001.1, from coordinate 20,465 downwards.
AAATCATTTTCGTCCCACTGGGTATTAAGAACAAATATACCATTCGGCTTTAAGCTTTCCACCATATCATATTTATTAACATATGAAGGATTATGGCATGCAACATAGTCAGCACTGTTAACCAGATAAGTAGACCTTATAGGCTGACTCGAGAAACGCAGATGAGATACAGTTATTCCTCCTGATTTCTTAGAATCATAGTCAAAATATGCTTGAACATTCATATCGGAATGATCACCGATAATTTTTATTGCTTGTTTATTAGCACCAACGGTACCATCGGAGCCAAGACCCCATATCTGACAAGCCTTCATATCCTCAGGCTCTGCATCAAAATATTTAACACTTGCTAGAGACGTCTTAGTAACATCATCAATTATACCAATTGTAAATGAGTTCTTTGGCTGATTCTCCTTTAAATTCTCGTATACCGCAGCTATTTGATTAGGAGTCGTATCCTTTGAAGCTAGTCCATATCTTCCACCAACGATGGTCGGCGGATTATCTATATCCTTATAGGCTGAGCAGACATCCACATATAGAGGCTCTCCCACCGCTCCAGGCTCCTTTGTTCGATCAAGAACGGCAATCTTATTTACAGAGGAAGGAATCATTTCTAATAAATGCGATATTGAGAAGGGCCTGTACAACCGTACTTTAACTAAACCATACTTCTCGCCCTTATTATTATAGTAATCAATGGTCTGCATAATTGTCTCTGTTACAGATCCCATGGCAGTTATGATTTGCTCTGCATCTGGATCACCATAGTAATCGAACAGATGATAGGGTCTTCCCGTTCGCTCTGACATTTTATTCATATACTCTTCTACGATTGGAATCAAATCATAGTAAAACTGATTTGAAGCTTCTCGTCCCTGGAAATATATATCTGAATTTTGTGCTGTTCCTCTTATAAAGGGTTTATTAGGTGAAAGAGCACGATTTCTAAAGGCTCTTAGGGCATCCATATCAATTAGCTCTTCATAATCCTTATATTCCAAAAGCTCCACCTTTTGTATCTCATGGGAAGTCCTAAACCCATCAAAAAAGTGAACAAAAGGCAGTCTTCCTTTTATAGCTGCAAGATGTGCTATCGGGGCTAAGTCTGCAACCTCCTGTACAGACCCCGAAGCAAGAAGTGCACATCCGGTCTGTCTGACAGCCATCACATCCTGATGATCACCAAAAATACTTAAAGCATGAGTCGCTATAGCTCTAGCACTTACATGAAGTACACCTGGCAGCAGTTCTCCTGCAGTCTTATATAGATTAGGTATCATTAATAGCAGCCCCTGTGAGGCTGTAAATGTTGTCGATAGTGCTCCGGCCTGTAGAGAACCATGAAACGCACCGCTTGCCCCTGCCTCTGACTGCATTTCTACTACATTTACTGTTTGTCCAAATATATTTTTTCTTCCACCTGCAGCCCATTCATCCGTAGATTCTGCCATACCCGATGAAGGAGTAATCGGATAAATAGATGCGACCTCTGTAAAAGCATAAGCTACATGTGCTGCAGCTGTGTTTCCATCCAATGTCATCAAAAGTTTTGCCATTTCATTCTCTCCTTCTACAATTTGCTTCCATCATCTACCCATTCCTTAGCATCTATGATATCCTCTTCTGAGGGTTTTCCAACCTGATCAACCTTGTAATAGCCTTCAAAATTCTGCCAGGCAGCTGTTCCCTCTTTATTTGTTGGTTGAATTTTACCTAATCGATTGTTATCCTTGTGTTCGGAATTAAAATTATCATTTACCTTCATAAGAAACCTCCTTTTGCATTTTGATTCTGATATATTCATTGTTTCCTTATTTATATATATCTATTACCTGATAGACTAAAAATTAATCACATGAAAGAGTTTCGTCTTTCTTATTCAACAAAAAAGTGCTGTTTCATTATCATGAAACAGCACAGTAATAGCTTTATACACTCTTATTTACTTATGTATAATATCCCTAATGTATTAGGACCGCAATGACTGGAAATAACTCCACCAGCACGGGTTATTAGAATTTCCTTAAACACATTCAAATCTTCGAGATACTGCTTAACGTCTTCAATAACTTGACTGTCACAGCCTGAATGGGTAATAAATACTCTATCAGGAACGGCATCTAATAATTGGTCCTTTCGATCCTGAACATATTTTAAGAGGGCTGATTTTATATTACCTCTATACTTCTTACCCACAACCATTTTACCCTCATTTACCACAATCTCGGGCTTAAGCCTTAGGGTATTTGCTAAAAGAGCCGCAACGCCTGAGCACCTTCCACCACGGTGGAGAAAAGTCAAGGTATCTATAACAAAGCTTGCTCTTACTTTTGAATTTATATCATTTGTATCCTTTAAGATATCCTCTACAGATGCACCATTCTTAGCCAATACGGCGGCACGAAGAACCTGAAGCCCTATTCCTGTTGAAAGGTTCTTTGAATCTACGACAAACAGCTTTTTGTATCCCAGATTCTCGCCTGCCAGCCTCATAATATTGCATGTTGCAGACATTGCTTCAGATATTCCGAAAAATATGATATCTCTTTCCTCTTTTATGAAAGGTTCTATAAATGCTATAGCATCACCAATAGTCGGTGCTGCAGTCTTTGGTGTCTGGCCAGTCTTATTGGACCACTTATATATTTCTTCCGGGAGTACCTCTATACCATCTTTTTTTGTTATATCTCCCATTGAAATCATTAATGGTATAACACTAATATCATATGTCTCAATTAAATCCATTGATAAATCACAGGTGCTATCAGCAACAATCTTTATGATACTCATCAATTTTCTCCTTATCCTCTATCATATAAAATCAGGATGTCATAATATACAGCATCGAAGCTTTATTGAATTTTATAAGATAATCATAGTGTTTATACCATCTATTGTCAACACAAGAAAACATTTAAGGCTAGTCTGACATCAGTCTTTTTTCCCCTTTAATTGCCTTAATCGGTGCAATATTTTGAGTAAATTCAAGGGTTCCTATATAACTACCATCCTTATCTCTTACTGCAAAATAACGGATTAAAGTATATTTATCCCCCATCTTAATCCAAAAATCCTCATGGTCCTTCTTACCAGACATTAAATCCTCTACAATTTTCTCAACAACGTGAACACTGGCAGGTGGATGGCAATTTGATACAGCTCTTCCTATAACAGCCTTCGTTCTTGGAAAAATACGCTCTGTTCCTTGTGAGAAGTATTTAACAAGTCCATCCTTATCTACAAAGGTTATATCTACGGGCATGGTGTTAAGCATTGCTTCTAATTCTTTTTTTGAAAGAGTACCGGTCTCAAAATTAATATACTCACCTGGCAACTCACCACTTATCAACTCACCACTTTCTGCTGGGCTCGTTTGCAACGAATGGTCAGCTTTCTTAGCCTCCTGTTTGGTTTTCTCCTCCACATTGACACGAACAGGCCTCCACTGTTTTTTGGGCTCATATAAGCAGTAACCTAGCTCATGGCTTTCCTTGGCTATCTTTAACCATTCATCTTCACTTAATGTTTCCTGTGCCATAGGAAACAATATATTTTCCTCTTTAAAAATCATTTCAGGGACACGATCTATAGCAGCGTTTGCTTTGGCCAATAGCTCTTTGGCATCAATATTGGGGTCTTTTAAGGCTGACAAAGCACTCTTAATGTCCTCTCTGATTTCATCGTCGACTCCCCACATTACCTTAGGAGGCCCTGTTATCTCATACTTTTCAAGATAAGGAAAGAGTAAATTTTCTTTTCTCAGATAATGTTTATCTAGTTCATAAAGCTTTGTAAATTCTGACAACATCTTCTCTCTAAGGTCCTGACTATCACTATAATCAAGCTTACTAAGAAGTGGCTTAATAGCTTTATCCATCAAACGTTCAAGTGCACGATTCTCCATTTTAAAAGTATGGATAGGATGACCAGGAATATCAGCAGGGTTTTCTGGCATATGAATTTCCTCGATGGACCCCTTAAAAACAGCTGCATGTACATCGCAAAGCCTCTGAACCTCTGTTACAGGCATTCCTTCCATTATTAATTGATTTTCCATCATCGATATTTCAGATGCAGATACACCCTCAATTAACTTCTCGAATCTTTCCTTAACCTCATCAACTGTCTTCCCATTATGAAGCTCCATAATGAGCTCTTTTAAAACCTTTTGCCTGTACTCTCTGTTATTGATATACTCGCTCATGTATTTCCTCCTTCTATTTCATCAAATATGCTCTTACTGGTGCAGCTTCTGCACCAGGAATATATATGGGAGCTGCACTTAGTAAGTATTCATCTTCCTCTATATCTTTAAGCATTAATCCCTCTAAAATCATTACATCAGAATTAAACAAACTTATATGGGTCTCATGGTTCGGTTGAGCTCTTTCTATACCAAGAGAATCTATACCGACACCTTTGATTTTAAGCTTTGATAGATATTCAGCTCCATCCTTATCAACATATATAAAGTCATTTTCTAATATATCCTCAAATGAGTTTTTTGTCTTAAGAAGGATAAATTCACCCTCCTTGATATCAAATCTAATCAGGTCCTTGTCAGTAATCTTTTCTTTTACATCGGTTAGATCAAGCACTCTGCATTTAGTTATAACCTTAGATAACTCCAGCTCTTCAAGAGTATAGCCATATGGTATCATATGTTTTGGGGTATCAAGATGGGTCCCAGTGTGAAGATTAAGCTCTAGCCTGGTCTCATAGGCAGAACTTGTTGAAAAATCACCGTCAATACTTATAATCGGTCTTTTTTCTTCCTTACCCTTATATACTGGCATGGAATAAGAAATCGGCATGGATATATCAAATATCTTCAAATCATTTGTATTTATTATCATATGTTCCACCACTTTCTTCCATCCTTAGCTAATAGCTCGAACGCTCTGTTAGGCCCCATGGACCCTGCTTCATAATTAGGGAATTTGACGTTAATTTGTTCTCTGTAGCTAATAATTCTATCCGCTACGGTCCAAGCCGCCTCAACCTCATCCCATCTAGAAAACAGAGTTGAGTCTCCTCTTAATATGTCGTATATCAACCTTTCATATGCCTCTGGTGTATTTCCTTGGGTTGGACTCACGTGGCTCGTATCCATCTTAGTGGGAACAATGCCATGATGTGTATTAAAATCCTTTGTGTTAAATTGAAAAAACACACCGACATTTGGTTGAATTCTAATTACCAAAAGATTGGGCTCCTGTATATTCTTTTCTTTAAAATACAATATGTTTGGCAAATCCTTAAACTGAATAACAATCTCGGCACCGTAATTACCAAGCCTTTTACCAGTTCTAATATAAAATGGCGTACCTGCCCAGCGAAAATTATTTATAAAAAGCTTTAATGCTACAAAGGTCTCTGTACCTGAATCCTCAGGAACGTTTATCTCTTCACAGTATCCGACTACGGGTTTTTGGTCAATAACACCCTTCCCGTATTGGCCAAATACAACATTATTCTTAAGAAATTCAGGAGAAATATCCTCAATAGCTTCAATAACTTTAAGCTTCTCCGTTCGAATGGAATCCGTATTAAGATTAACCGGAGGTTCCATTGCCACAAGGGAAAGAATCTGCATAATATGGTTTTGTATCATATCCCTCATGGCGCCTGAATGCTCATAATAACCGCCTCTAGTGCCAACTCCAAGCTTTTCAGTTAATGAAATCTGAATATTATCAATAAGCTTATTATTCCATATGGATTCAAAGATAGAATTGCCGAACCTTAGAACCATAATATTTTGTATCATTTCTTTACCAAGATAATGGTCAATTCTATATATGTTCTTTTCATCAAACACCTTAAGAAGCTTTTGATTAAGCTGCCTTGCAGTCATTAAATCCTTACCAAATGGCTTTTCTATAACAAGGCGACTCCAAGAGCCTTCCGATTTTGCCATATTTGCGCTATGCAATCCATGAACTATAGTCTCAAAATATTCAGGAGCTACAGCCATGTAATAAATCCTGTTTCCTTTAGTCTCAGCAGTTTCATCTATTTGCTCCAAATACTTCAAAAGCGCAGGATAACCGTCATTTTCTCTAAAATCAAAGCGATAATATTTTATCATATCACTTAGCTGTGACCATATATTTTCATCTATCTTATTTCTAGAGTGCTTATCAATGGAAGCCCGTATCTCTTTCTTGTATTCTGCTTCAGTCTTATCTCTCCTGCCTATTGATACCACACAGAAATGCTCCGGTACTAAACCATCCAAGAGCATATTATATAAGGCAGGCATAAGCTTTCTATGGGTTAAATCACCCGTACCACCAAAAATCACAAGAATTGCAGACAAATCTTTATCTCCACCAAAAATATTATTATCTATCATAGGTACCTTCCTCCTTTCGGTGTCTTTCGGCTCATATGGTACAAGGTACGCAAGCGGTGCCTGCTACCTAATGCGACGGTTTACCACTGGGTATGAAATATTCCATCCTTGTCTGTACGCATATAGGTATGGGCTCCGAAATAGTCTCTTTGTGCTTGGAGAAGATTCATCGGTAATTCTGCGCTGCGATAGCTATCATAATAGGCTAGTGCGCTGGAAAATGCCGGTGTTGGAATTCCATTTGATATGGCTGCAGTTATAACAGTTCTCCAATCCTCATTATATTCGCTTACAATGTCTTTAAAATAATCCGCCAATAGAAGGTTAACTAAATCCTTTTTCTGATCATAGGCTTCCATAATTCTATTCAAAAATTGTGCTCGTATTATACATCCGCCACGGAATATCTTTGCAATATTTCCTAGTTCTAAGCTCCAATCATACTGTATAGAAGCTGCACGCATTAGGCTAAAGCCCTGGGAATATGCACATATCTTACTGGCATATAATCCTCTTCGTACTGCCTCTATAATTTTATTCGCTTCTTCTTTTGAAAGCTTAGGCTTATTGTCTGGTCCACTAAGAACCTTATTTGCTATTACTCTTTCCTCCTTCATGGAAGAAATGTAGCGCTCATAAACAGCCGTGGTTATGGTCGGTGTGGGTACTCCAAGCTCCAGAGAAATCTGTCCAGTCCACTTACCAGTTCCTTTTTGTCCTGCTACATCAAGTATCATATCCACCAGATAATTACCAGTTTCGGGATCCTTCTTTTTAAATATATCCGCAGTAATCTCTATCAAATAACTATTAAGCTCTCCCTCATTCCACTTAGTGAATATCTCATGAAATTCCACAGGAGTTAACCCTAATAACTGCTTTAGGATGGAGTAGGCTTCAACTATCAGCTGCATATCTGCATATTCTATGCCATTATGAATCATTTTAACAAAATGACCTGCACCATTTTTTCCGATATAGGTGCTGCAAGGATCACTTCCTACCTTAGCAGATATATCTGTAAGTATCTTTTCCATCATTTTATAAGCCTCTTGGCTTCCTCCTGGCATAATAGAGGGACCGTTACGTGCTCCTTCTTCTCCACCAGATATCCCTGTGCCAAGATATCGGATCTTCTTCTCCTCAAGCCTTATACTTCTTTCCATAGTATCAAGATAGTTTGAGTTACCCCCATCCATCAATAAGTCTCCTGGCGATAATAAGGGAAGTAATTGTTCGATCATCTCATCCACTGCTTTTCCGGCCTTTACCATTAAGATAATCTTTCTTGGCTTTTCGAGAGAAGCCACAAGCTCCTCTAATGTATAAGTACCGATAATATTCTTACCCTTTGCTTCGATTATTAAATTATCAGTCTTTTCCCTAGAACGGTTATATACTGCCACCGAATACCCATGATCGGCGATATTAAGTGCTAGATTTTTCCCCATAACCGCTAAACCAATTAATCCAACATTTTGTATTGACATTTGATTTCCTCCTATTCATAAAAACCTTGATGTCGCATCAAGGTTTCATTATTAGATAATATTATATTCTATACAATTGTTTTATATCCGTATTGCGAAAGCGTTTCCTTTATTGTATCTAGGCTTATTTTTTTCATGGATGCACCATTTTTTATAGTCATAAATCTTCCTGCCGTATGGAGCATACCTGGTTTAATTATATCGACAAATCCCAAATCATGTAGTATCTTTGGTAAATCCTTGTACTCATTGCATAAATCATAAACGCTTCTATTTAAATCTATAATTCTACTCTCCATATTCATTTACTCCTTATTAATTAATAAATATATGTATTAAATTATTATGCAGTGTTTTGAATAAGAAAATAATACTATTAAAAGAAATTATAGAATATAATGGAACTATATTCTGTGATGTAAATCACAAATGAAATATATGGTATATTAATTATAGCTTAACCAATCATATCAGCGCAACAATATTTTAATATTTTAATATATAATCTTTGTCACCCTAATCCTTGCCATAGAATTAGTATATTAGCTCTTCAAATATTTCCTTAACTGTTGTCATTTTATTTAACCTATAAGCATTCTCACCGCAAAACACAAGTCCTTCATCAATATTGCCATCGACGGCATTAACAAGAGACTTTGTAATGCAATATGGTGTATCCATGGGATTACAACGCTGTAAGCATTTAAAGCATTTATCAACAGGAATCCTGCCTTCCCTTGTCCTCTTAATGAATGGATTAAGTATAGCACGTCCAGGCATACCGACAGGACTGGTAACCACTTCAATATCTTCTTTTTTTGCATTAAGATATGCCTGCTTAAATTCATCGCTGGCATCACATTCCTCTGTTACAACAAATCTCGTTGATATCTGTACCCCGTCTGCTCCTAATGACATTACATGCTTAATATCATCTTGGTCATATATGCCACCTGCTACTATAATAGGAATGTCCATTTCATATTTTTCCTCAAACTCCTTAACGTATTTAACTATTTCCTTTATAATATTATCAAAATCAGAATCACTAATACTTTCAATCTGTTCTTTGGTAAATCCTAAATGTCCCCCTGCCTTTGGACCTTCAACAACAATAAAATCAGCAGTTTTATTGTATTTTCTGTCCCACATCTTTAAAATAACCGAAGTAGCCTTTAGGCTAGATACTATCGGTGCTATCTTTATATCAAAGCCCTTGGTAAGTTCAGGAAGAGTTATCGGAAGACCCGCTCCGGATATAATGACATCGGCTCCTGCTTCACAGGCAGCCTTAACATAGCTTTCATACTGCTTAGTAGCCACCATGATATTAACTCCTACAATACCTCCTTCGGCAATTACTCTTGCCTTATCAATATGCTTCTTAATTGCCATTAAGTTTGTAGGAATCTGCTGTTTATTAAATTCAGGCTCATCATATCCTATCTGCGCAGTGGATATAATTCCTATCCCACCTTCTCTTGCAACGGTACCTGCAAGTCTCCATCTACTTACGCCTACCCCCATTCCTCCTTGAATAATCGGGTATTTTGATTTTATATTGCCTATAATTAAGGGTCTCATATTCATATCATTCCTCCAAATTTATTATATCTCCTAAGTAATTTTACTTTGATTGTCAAACTATTTAATATAAAATATCCGGTTGCTATACCGGTGCTAAAAATATTATAACTACATAAGGGTTTGTTGTCAACATCTTGTAGTATTCTTTTCCATAATACGTGGTATTTATTACTACATATTTGATATTTGGTAAATAAAAACACCAGGCCATTTTATTAATGATTTACTCCTAGTGTTTTTGATTTCTTGTATATCTATTCCTTATCTAATTTCAAATTATGAAATGGTGCCAGTTCAAGTCTAATAAAATAACCTTTGTCATGATGACACACCGGGCATTCATTTAGAGCTTCAGTGCCCCAATGAACATGTCCGCAATTTAAACACATCCATCCTGTTTCTACATCCGATACATAGAGCTTGTTATCCTCCAGTAGCTCGGCAAACTTACCGAAACGATCACCATGAATCTTTTCTATCTTTGCTATCATATGAAATGACACGGCCACCTTATTAAAGCCCTCTTCCTTAGCAATATCTCCAAATTTTTTATAGATAGGATCATATTCTTCATATTCATTATGCTGAGCCATACGAAGTAATTTGGAGACATCATCTGCTATATCCACAGGATATGCACCATCTACATGAATGTTCTCACCTGCAAGCTCCTTTAGGTGCTCATAGAATATTTCCGCATGCTCCTTCTCCTGATCTGCTGTAAATCTGAATATTGCCTCAATTACATGATGATGCTCTTTCTTAGCTTGTGATGCTGCAAAAGTATATCGGTTTCTGGCTTGACTCTCGCCGGCAAAGGCTCTCATCAGATTATCCTTAGTCTGACTAGCTTTAAAGTCTATTGACATAGTAACGACCTCCTTATAATAAAAATCATATACATAAGTATTCCCGTTACTTAATGTCATATTCACTTATTAAAAGACAGGAAGACGTTTCTCTTGTTTTGTTCAAAAAAACAAGACAGTAGAAACATCCCCTTTTCTTGAAGAAATGTCTCCCTGTCTTGCCTTTCTAGTCATATATTAACGACCGTATTTTTCACTATAATTATGAGCAGCTTCAAGCATCATATCCTTAACCTTCATTAGGCGGATTTGTGTGCTACGCTCATTCTCATCGAGCTTCATTACGATGTACTTTATCTTTTGCTGCATATCAGGAATCATGACATGCTCTAAGGCATTAACTCTACGTCTGGTTTTCTCTATCTCTGCAGCCATTAGCTGGCAGGATTTTTCTACCTCCGCAAGCTTTAGCATATCAGGAAGAATATTAGCAAGACTCTTTACAGCATCATCCAAATCACTGGATGTAAATGCATATCCGTAAGGATAAATATCGTTCTCATCGGGAGTCTTTGTCTTATACTCAAATTCTGGTATGTCAACACTCATTACATTCTTAGTATAGGTATCAAGATAAACCTCCTGCCTCGGTGCCATTAATGAAACATTAAGTATCTCATCAACCATTACCGATCTTGCTAATACAAAATTCTTATTAGCAGCATGAATTCCGGCTTCGACCTTTTCACGCAAGGATTTATTTTCCCTAACCATATCAAGAAACCTTCTCATAAGCTCATCTCTTTTATCCTTAAGCAGCTTATGACCCCTGGTTGCAGTAGCCAGCTTTTTCTTAAGTCTGGTTAATTCCATACGGGTAGGATTTACTTGTGTATTAGCCATATCAGTCTCCTTTGCCGTAGAATTCGTCCAGTAACTCATCCTTAATTCTCTTAAGCTCGGCTCTAGGCAGCATATTAAGAAGCTTCCATCCTAGGTTTAAGGTGTCCTCTATATCACGATTTGTATCATATCCCTGGGATACATATTCCTTCTCAAATGCATCAGAGAACCCAGCATAGAGCTTATCAATATCGGTTAAAGCTGCTTCACCAAGAACAACCATCAACTCTTTTGCTTCTTTTCCTCTAGCATAAGCTGCAAATATCTGGTTCATGGTATTGGCATGATCTTTTCTTGTCTTTCCTTCACCGATACCCTTATCTTTTAGACGAGAAAGCGATGGTAGTACATCTACTGGGGGCTCAACTCCTTGACGATGTAGCTCACGACTAAGGATAATCTGGCCTTCGGTAATATATCCTGTAAGGTCAGGTATAGGATGTGTCTTATCATCCTCAGGCATGGTCAGTATCGGAATCATAGTGATACTTCCCGCTTTGCCCTTCTTACGTCCTGCTCTCTCATAGAGCGATGCAAGGTCAGTATACATATATCCGGGGTATCCACGACGACCGGGAACTTCCTTTCTGGCCGCAGATACTTCTCGAAGTGAATCTGCATAGTTTGTAATGTCAGTAAGTATTACAAGCACATGCATATCCTTTTCAAATGCAAGATATTCTGCCGCTGTAAGTGCCATACGAGGTGTGGATATACGCTCTATAGCAGGATCATTTGCCAGGTTGACGAACATAACCGTCCTGTCTATAGCACCGGTCTCACGGAAGGACTCTGTAAAGAAATTTGCCTCTTCAAAGGTAATTCCCATCGCAGCAAATACAACAGCAAATGGTTCTGTGGTACCACGAACCTTAGCCTGACGTGCTATCTGAGCCGCCAGATTAGCATGTGGAAGACCACTTGCCGAGAATATCGGAAGCTTCTGTCCACGAACCAATGTATTTAATCCGTCAATTGCGGATACTCCTGTCTGAATAAACTCCTGCGGATAATTTCTTGCTGCGGGATTCATAGGAAGTCCGTTAATATCAAGTCTTTGTTCCGGTAAAATATCTGGACCCTTATCAATAGGACGTCCCAAACCGTCAAATACACGGCTAAGCATATCCTCCGACACGCCAAGCTCCATGCTTCGACCTAAAAAACGTACCTTACTGCTGGCCAGATTTATTCCGGTAGAGCTTTCAAACAACTGTACAAGTGCATTTCCACCGTCAATCTCAAGAACTCTACAACGACGTTTTTCACCGCTGGCTAGTTCAATCTCAGCAAGTTCGTCGAAGGCAACGTCCTCAACACCCTGTACTAGCATAAGAGGACCTGCTACCTCCCTAATGGTTCTATATTCTTTTGGCATTAGGCTTCCTCCTTCTGTACAAGTGCATGAATCTCTTTTTTAAGTTGCATAAGGACTTCATCATACTCATGCTTAATCTTATCATTCTTTATATATTTGAATCGTCCAATTCTTTCCCTGACCGGTAAAGTTACTAAGTCATCTATAGAAAGATCGCTCAAATTCTCCAGTGAAATGTCATAGAACTTCATAATAAGCTCCATCATCATAAACTGCTTTTCAAGACTTGTATAGGTATCATCCTCATGGAAGGCATCCTGATGAAGATAGTCTTCACGTATGGATCTTGCGGCCTCAAGCTTTAAGCGGTCAGGAGCAGATAATGCATCCATACCTACCAACTTTACTATCTCATCCAGCTCAGCCTCGTCATTAAGTAGCCTCATGATTCTAGCCTTCATATCATTCCAACTGCCATCCACATTTGCATTAAACCATTTTCCCATATCATATAGGGAATAGCTTGTCAGCCAATTGATAGCCGGGAAATGTCTTCTGTAAGCCAAATTAGCATCCAAGCTCCAGAACACCTTAACTATACGTAGTGTTGCCTGAGATACCGGTTCTGAGATATCACCACCGGGAGGAGATACTGCTCCAATAGCCGATAGTGCACCTTCTCTGCCATCTTTACCCAAGCTTATAACTCTTCCTGCTCTCTCATAAAACTGTGCTAAACGGCTGGCAAGATATGCGGGATAGCCTTCTTCACCAGGCATTTCCTCTAGACGGCCTGACATCTCACGAAGAGCCTCAGCCCAACGAGATGTAGAATCCGCCATCAAAGCTACAGAATAACCCATATCTCGGAAATACTCTGCAATTGTAATACCAACATAGATAGATGCCTCACGAGCCGCAACCGGCATGTCCGAGGTATTGGCAATCAATACTGTACGCTCCATCAGGGATTTTCCTGTCTTAGGATCCTTTAGCTCCGGAAATTCGTTAAGAACGTCTGTCATCTCATTTCCTCGTTCTCCACATCCGATGTAAACTACTATATCAGCCTCAGCCCACTTAGCCAGCTGATGCTGAACTACCGTTTTACCGCTTCCAAATGGTCCTGGAATAGCAGCAACTCCACCTTTGGCAATAGGGAAAAGGGTGTCAATAACTCTTTGTCCTGTAACCATAGGCTTATCTGGAGATAATTTCTGTTTATATGGTCTACCCTGACGAACAGGCCATTTTTGCATTAATGTAAGATTTTCTTTTGTCTCGTCATCCTTTTCAAGTATGGCGACGGTATCAACAACAGTATAATCACCTTCGGTAATGGAGGTTATTCTACCCTTCATTCCGTTTGGAACCATGATTTTCTGTACAACAATATCAGTTTCATTTACGGTTCCGATGATATCTCCTGCTTCAACCTCTGTTCCGACAGTAACGCTCGGTACAAAATGCCACTTTTTCTCTCTACTAAGGGAAGGAATCTCAACACCACGCTTTAAATTAGTTCCAGTTGCCTTCATAATATCTACCAAAGGACGCTGGATTCCGTCAAATATTCCTCCAATAAGCCCTGGTCCTAATTCAACACTTAAAGGTGTTCCTGTTGATTCCACAGGCTCACCGGGTCCAAGTCCTGATGTTTCTTCATAAACCTGGATGGAAGCCTGGTCGCCATGAATTTCAATAATCTCACCGATTAGGCGTTGCTTACTTACACGTACAACGTCAAACATATTAGCATCGCGCATGCCTTCTGCAACTACCAAGGGACCGGCCACTTTCTTAATGGTGCCATTGCTCATATTTTCACCTGCTTTACTTTATCATCTTTGATTAATCGTTATTAAATATAATATCGGAGCCTACTGCACGCTCCACAGATTTCTTAACATTTCTCATTCCCCTACCGGTATTACCTGATATACCGGGAATTGGTATAATTGCCGGAAGCTGTGAGGATATATAATTGTCTATCTCCGTTTCCAGCTCTGCTTGAAGGCCTTCCGTTATGTATATAACGGCGTACCTTCCATCAGCCAATTCCTTCAATTTCTTGGCTGCTTCTGTGGTATTATCAACCGGATAGGTATCCAGGCCAATCGCGGCAAATCCATATATGCTGTCACGATCGCCTAATACTGCAACCTTATACATACATTTCCCTCAATCTTTCCCGGATTATATCATCCGATATATCATTTCTCTTACCCGAAAGTAGAATTCTTACTGTCTTAATTTCATTTTCCCTAGCTAACAGATATGCGGCCAGAGGTGACAGTGTAAACGGATTATACTTCTGTGGTCTGATATAATTTATTATCAGATTATCACACCAGCGTTCAAAGGCCTGTGAGGATTCCATAAGTGCAGGTACACCCTCAAAATAAACTGTGGTGGCTAAGAAATCATAAATCGCTTCCATACCCTCTATTGCACATTCAATTAACTTATTAATATCAAGACTTTCACATTCGGATAGTGCTCGCTTAAGAAACTCTTCATCCTTATTAGTTTTCACACTACGGATTGCTATATTAATGTTAGCAGCGGCAACCTTCAGCTCCACATACTGTGATATAAGCTCATTTCCAGATTCTTTCCCATAGGCATATATACTATCAAGTGCAGCCTTGTCTAAAACTATGTCACAAAGCTGGCTGTCACCTGTACGAAGCTGTATCTGATAGGCTTCCTCAGCTATATCTCTCATATACTCTGGAAGTAATGAAAAGTCGTGCTCAGAAACCGCCTTAATAATCACTTCTGGATCCAGCGTACAATTTGACATATATAGGTTATGGCCTTTTGTACCCCTATATACCTGCTTAATTGCTGCCTTAAGATTGTGATAATCATTCCCGTAAAGAAATGTATTAAATACAGATATATCCTCTACAAGTTCCTTAAGAAGCTCCCATGTCTTTTCTCTTTCTGAAGTCAGTATCTGTTCTGAGGTATGTGAACCATCCTTGCCCCAACCCTTATCAGTCAAAATGCGCAGACATTCCATTTCAGTACTACAGCTTATAAGCTGTTCGATATCAGACTTACCAAACAAAGTCAGCTCCTTCGAGCGTATGCGAGCAACAGCATAAATATATTGCTTGTCTGTAATATCTTTATTGTTATGCATTTTGTTTTTTCCGTTTGAAAAATGCATGTTATTTTTCAAACTATCACCTACTTTCCGGTCCTATTATTCGAATAAAAATGCATTTACTTTATCCTGTAGCTCTTCCCTAGCATCATTAAATAATGCTTCAAAAGAACAGTTTTCCTCTATGTCTCCATATACAAGTATAAAACCACCATCAAGCTTGGCTGCATTTTCCTTAGATATAGTAAGGGATGCATTCTGAATACCCTTTATGGCTGTATCTATGCTTTTATCAAATTTCTTTGGCATGCGGTCTATATCAGCTTGAGAAAACATAATCATACCCGCTTGTGGATGGGCATGCTTCTTAACAATTTGCAGGATTATATCAAAATAATCGGTATCCGAAAGACTGGTGAGCTTATATCTAGCTTTAGTGATAACATCATTAATCACCTGTTGCTTAGCATCCAAAATCATTTGCCTTTTTAAGAGCTTAGCACTTGACTCGGCTCGGCTTAAAATGGCTTTAACCTCGAATGCCGGCTTTTCGGCAATTTTAACCTTATCTTGCTCAGCCTCTTCTTTTGCTAATGACAGAATCTCCTCGGCTTCTTCCTTTGCCTCGGCAAAGATTCCATCAATGCTAGCTTGGGCATCTGCTTCAATTGCCTTAATAATCTTTTCTAATCCAGTCATTTAAACCTCCATATGCCGCTTCAGCAGCAAATATTTATTACGCAATATATGGTTATGTGTTTTCTTATATGTTTAGTCCTGTTACTCCACTTACTGCCAATATAGAAATAAGAACTGCCAATATAGCATAGGTCTCAACCATTGCTGGGAAAATCATTGCCTTACCAAATTGATCTGGTTTCTTTGCTACAGTACCTATACTTGCTACAGAAGCATTAGCCTGTCTGATAGCTGAGGTATAGCCAACAATAATCATTGGCAAGCAAGCGGCAAAATATAGAGCTCCCTTAACAAAAGAAATATCACTGCTTCCACCTAATACACCAATCTGAGAAAAGGTTATGAAGGCAATTATAAGTCCATATATACCCTGTGTACCTGGAAGTAACTGCAGAATAAGAACCTTACCAAACAGTGAAGGATCCTCTGCGATAACACCTGCTCCTGCAATACCTCCCATACTTACTGCTTTCGCAGAAGCCATTCCTGGAACTAAAGCAGCTAATGCTGCACCTAATAATGCTAATACAATACCGTAATTATTTAATGCTTCCATATTTCGTACTCTCCTTAATTCTATAATATTTTGTATTTATTCCAAAGGGCTTAAATACCTTTCCTCCGCCCTCATAAAACTTTCCGAAGAACTCCACGTATTGGAGACGGTTTGTATGGACATATGCTCCCAGAGCATTAATCATTAGATTTAGAGCATGTCCAATTATTACTATTATAGTAAAAAATATCGGACCCAAGGCTCCACCTGCTGTCATGGCTGCCATCTGGTTAACAACAGTACCTATTATTCCTGTTGCAAGTCCCAATGCCAGTAGTCTTGAATAAGATAATATGTCACTAAGATAACCTGATATACCATACAAGGCATATAAACCTTTTAAGATGCGCTTGAAGGGGTTCTTGGATTCCCTGCCATTGGTAAGTATAATTCCAAGAGCTGATACCAGGGCAGCTATCTTCGCGATATCAATTACTACATCCGATAAATTAACATTTATACCTAAGATATTTGTTACCATTTCACTGGATAATAGAATAACAACACCACTTAACAAAAGAACATACCAGAACACTACATCATATATAATACCCATATATTCCTTTTGCTTTGCCATCTGATAACCCTTCATAGCTAGACCTGTTAAAAGATGAACTATGCCGATAGCCATTGAAAATGTTAGCATAAGCATAGGCTTTTCTACAGGGTAAAACCATACAGGAGGTATTATCGGTAAATCTGTTACTCCGAAGAAGGTTTTGCCGACCACATCAAAGATATCACCAAAATAGCTGCTAAATATTATTCCCCAGAATATTGTGGCAATACCACAGAACATATACATCTTCAAGGTGTTCTTCATAGGTTTTTCTATGGTTTTTTTAAATTTGATTAGTCCAAATGCACAAACTGCTGCAATTATGAATCCATAGCCTGCGTCAGACAGCATCAGTCCGAATAAGGCATAGTAGAATAAGGACATTACCGTGGTAGGATCCATCTCCCCTCTACCGGGCGGGCTATAGGAATTAACCGTACCCTCTAAGGGTTCACTGAATCCGTTGTTCTTATAAAGTATGGGTACATCATCCCTCTTTCTTGGCTCTGTAGTCTCAAAAGCCAAATCAAAACTAGAGGTCAACTCCTCTTCTATAGCCTTAATATCCTTTTCAGCTATAAATCCTGAGATTATAAATACATTTTTAGATTGAAGAAGCGTACCAATAACCTCGTATTTCTCCAATCTCATGGTATCGTAATCTTGTAAGAATTTAAGCTCATTACGATCCATAGCATAGGATTCCATTTCCTCCGTGGCAACAACGATATTACTATTAGCCATATCTATCTGCTGTTTTAATAAATCTAATTGCTCTGCCGGTGATTTATCACTTGACAGAGGTGGAAGTGTAAATTCCAACCCACGTAAAATCTCATAAACCTTGTCCTTGTTATCATTGGTACACAATACAAATACACATGTCTGTTCTTTGGTGGAGCTGATAATATCCACATCAAGTGGCATGTAATCTGCCAGCTTTTCGTAAATCTCCTCCAGAGTCCAGGGCTTTGGTAAAGTACCGATAAATCCAGTGGTTTGCTTCGTTCCTTTAAAATTTAAAGGTATATCAAGATTTACCCATGGTGTAAGGATCTCAATCTGAGTTTGAAGTCTAAATACGTCAGCTTTATTCTCAGCAATAATCTTTGATAATTCTATAATTCGTTTTGCTTTATCAACCACTGGCTTGTACTTTACCTTAAAGGAATCATAATCCTCCACTGTCAGCTCTTGTCTTCCTGATAATGCCGAAAGCATTGATTTGTTTTCCTTAACATAAGTGTTAAGGATGTCTAAGCTTTCAGCTGCTATGGAAATGTTTTTTTCCAAGCTTTGCATTACAACTGAAACATCAGATTTATTAAAAACCTTATCTTCTTTCAGCATGCTTCTTACTTCTACCACTCCGCGTCGTTGTAGTAGCTCAAGAATTTTCTTTCTATCTTTTTTTAGAGCATAAATATATATCCGCTGCATTGGCAGCAATGCCATAACAAATACACCTCCTTTGCCTCATTTTATGCTTTTTTCTTATGTCATACGACATTGGAGATAACCAGATCTATTGCTTCCTCTTCCTTGGTTTTCGCCATTTCTATAAGAAGCTGTACTTCTTTTTCAGCTTCATCTCTTGCTTCCTCTAATATAATATCACCACGGCGTACAGCTTCCTTAATATCATTTTCTGCTTTGCTTTGTGCTTCTTTTAACATAGAAGTTGACATTTCCTTAGCTTTTGCTTGTGCCTCAGTTATCAAATTCTCCTTTGTTATAAGTGCATCCTTAAGCAGTCTCTCTGCAGATGTTTCAGCCTTACGGACAGCTTGTACTGTTTCTTTTGCCATTAGCTCACCTCACTATTCGATTTTTAGACAAAATTAACGCCTTATGTATTATATCCCATTTGAGTTTTTAATTCAACATGTTACCTCCCTTTATTTCGAATATTGCATAGACTTTTACTAGAAATAAACTTGTTATTGATATTAAATCTGACATAATTGACAGATAAATAACAATGTCCGTAATATACGGTAATTGCTGCACTACAAAAAAGCCATCAATGAAATTCATTGATAGCTTTTTATAGTTTGCAATTCATCCGCCGCCGTTCATCAAACTCTCCCCAGGCTCTTTGAGGGCAGCGGATTTTGCTAGGAGGAAAAATATAGACACCTGCCATTCTATGTATTGTTAATATTAATATGTTAAAAACTCCCCTACATCGTTTCACATACGAATTACTTTCATAAAATGACCGGAAAATCTCTTATTAAATTTTCTTTATAGAATCGCCGCAAAGAAGACTTCCTTCTACAACAACTCTTTCAATAATATTAGCCTTTGGATTATCGATAAGAGCTATAAGCTTTTCTGCCGCGTATTTCCCTAATGCCGTTGTATCCTGTTTAAGCGTGGTAAGCTTTGGATCTAAAACTTGTGATAACAGTACTCCGTCATAACCTGCAATCGAGATATCATCAGGAATCGACAATCCAGCGTCCTTAATCGCATTGATGCCCCCAATACAGGAAAAATCATCAGGGAAAATAATGCATGTGGGACGATTTTTGAGAGATAGTAATTCCTTAGTAAGTACATATGTTGTATCAGCATCATGATATATTCCTTCCTTGACATATTCGTCAGAAATATCAACATTCAATTCACTGAGGGTTTTATAAAAGCTACCCACACGGTTTTGAGTAACCGAGGAATCGGCTCCGTGAATATAAGCTATCTTTCTGTGTCCTCTATTGTATATGTAAGTAATTAAATCTCTCATGCCCTTTACATTATCTGATACTATGGCTGTTCTGTTGTTAAAAACATGATCTATAGTAACAACAGGTAAATTACTGTTAATAAGCTCATATACATCTGGATCCAAGAAATCTATACATGCAATTACAACACCATCTACGCCTCTATATCTACTATGTTCATAATAAGACATCTTCCTTTGACCCATATGCTTGTTAATAAATGTAATATCATAACCATGGCTTTCTGCCTCAACCTTGAAGCTGTCCAAAACATATGCAAAATACTCATGGGTCAATCCGCTTTGTGCCTCATCTACAAATAAAACACCGATATTGTAT
>JAQVQL010000357.1 GCA_028701595.1 Herbinix sp. | reverse complement strand
CGAAGATAAAGGACCAGGCACCAACAAGGTATGGCGGCGAGGCATCAGTAAGTAATTGCTTGATTGCAGATGGTTGTATTATTGAAGGCCAGGTAAAGAACAGTATAGTCTTCAGAGGAGTGCATATAGGCAAGGATTCAAGAGTGAGCAATTCAATAGTTATGCAGGATTCCATAATACAGTCTGGATGCGAACTTGATTATATGGTTATGGATAAAGAGGTAACTATACGTGAAAATGGTAGGTTAATAGGTGATATCAGACACCCTATAATTATATCAAAAGGCGAGATAGTATAAGACATAAAAATTATTGTA
This sequence comes from Herbinix sp., assembly GCA_028701595.1. Taxonomy (GTDB): domain Bacteria; phylum Bacillota; class Clostridia; order Lachnospirales; family Lachnospiraceae; genus Mobilitalea. Next base: position 2,383 of record JAQVQL010000357.1, on the reverse strand, counting down.
TATATTAGGGGATACCGGATGAGTATCCCCTAATATATTAAAGAGTTTTATCTAACTAGAGCGGTAGTTCCAGTTTTTTTTCATGGGCTTTTGGTATTAGCCATTCGGTATTTTGAGGAAATGACTTCATTTTAGGGCTTTCCTTAGTAGGGAAAGGCCAGCATACCTGCTGCTTCTGAAGTAATTTTATACATAGATAGATAACAGACTTATCTGTGAATTCTTGAAACTCTTCTTCATTAGGTATCTTATCAAGAGGGCATCCTTTTTCATTAATGTCCGCATCATATATAGCAGACCATTCGAGCTCACAGTAAACGGGCTCATTGAAAATCTCGATATTGGATCTATCGGCTTCTCTGATGTCCTTACCCATTCTCTTTTCATCAAAATATCTTGCCACCATGGAAGGAGGATTAGGGATGATTTGAGGACTCGCACCACAAAAATCAACCTTGGTGTAGAATTTAAATGGTACATGAACAGTAGTATCTTTAATTGTACCAGCAATGGTATTGTATTTTGCGCAGGTTTTAGCAGCATACTCTATATTCTTTCTAATATATCCCTCGATAAAGACTTTATTGGTAGTGGAAATATACCTACATTGTTTTAAGAATATTTGTTTCTCTATTCTTTTTATCTCATAGGCCGGCTCATTGAGTCTGATTTCGGATTCGGAATCAATTTGAACCACAAATTCAGATAGGACTCTTGGAAGCTTGAAGTCTCCTCCTGGCCAAGGATAATTTTCAGCACCTGTTAGTGTATCGGATTGTAATACCCTTGCCTCACAACCCTGTTCGCATTTGCTTGCATAGGTCTCAGAAGATAAGACGCTTGCATTTTTTGCTTTATTATAGTTATCCATATTTCACCCCGATTTGTCAAAGTGCATTCATGCACTTTTTTATTTTTGGAAACCTTTTTGGTTTCAATATATAATATTCATTTGAATAGAAAATGTGCAAAATAAGTCAGATAAAATAGAACATTGTCGATAAAGGTAAGTAATATGTTTTCAATTATTGCTAAAGGCTGATGAGTTAGGTTATAATTATGAAAGCATAAAGAATAGAGAGGAGCTAGCGATGGGAAAACTTTTGATCGTAGGAAGTCTAAATATGGATGTGGTGATTGATGTAGATACAATGCCAAAACCAGGAGAAACTATTTTTGGTAAGAAGCTATCGCATATTCCAGGGGGAAAGGGGGCAAACCAAGCTTATGCTTGCGGAAAACTGGGTGCTGATGTGAGTATGATTGGTGCTGTTGGTAAGGACGAGAATGGTGATAAGCTACTTAAGAATTTACAATCAGTAGGCGTAGATACTTCGGGAGTGCAGGTTCTAGATTACACTGTAAGCGGAACAGCAATTATTACAGTAAACTGTGAAGGTGAGAACAGCATAATTGTTATATCAGGGGCGAATTATGAGCTTAATAAGGAGCATATTAATAAGCACAGAAATCTAATTGAAGAATGTGATGTAGTAGTGCTTCAATTAGAGATACCTATGGAGACGGTTGTTTATGTGGCGGAGCTTGCAAAAAGCCTTAATAAACAGGTAATACTTGATCCTGCTCCGGCACCAAAAATGTTACCTGACAGCTTGATAAAGAATATTGATATCATAAAGCCGAATGAGACAGAACTCCAGACTCTAACTGGAATGCCTACAGATACCACGGATAAGATAGTGGCCGCGGCGGACAGCTTAATAAAAAGAGGCATAGATAAGGTTGTGGTTACCGTAGGCTCTAAAGGAACAGTATTGGTCACTAAGGATAAACATGAAGTATTTCCCCCCAGAAAGGTAGAAGCTGTGGATACAACTGCAGCTGGAGATGCATTTACCGCATCATTAGCATTAAAATTGGTAGAAGGCTCAAGCATCGAGGAAGCTATTAAATTTGGAAATATAGTGTCCTCCATAGTGGTTACAAGAAAGGGTGCACAAAGCTCCATACCCTCTTATGAGGAAGTCGTAATTTAATTTTTTAATAAATCTTAAATAAAACATATAATAAATCATAACAAAACCCCTGATAATTTATAGCATCAGGGGTTTTATTTGGTACCTGGTACCGTTTATTAATCTTTAGAAAATCTTTCGTTTTATATGCGGATGTGCTTAAGATTTCTGATTTATTATATCCTTAATCAGAAATTCTAATGATAATAAGACGGGGGAAACGTCCCCTTATCTTCTCCCTGTCTTCAATGAAAAAGGAAATGAAATGGACATTCAGACATTGACTAGCTATTTTGAAAAGTATGGAGTTATCGTTATATTTGTTATTGTGTTACTGGAGTATATGAATATGCCTGGATTTCCCTCGGGTGTTATTATGCCTTTGGCAGGTATATGGGCATCTAGAG
>JAQVQL010000356.1 GCA_028701595.1 Herbinix sp. | reverse complement strand
GTGATGACACCCTTTGATAATGATGAAACAACTAGCACACCTTTAGCAGACCATTTAAAGAGATCCTTCGACCATGTAATAAATAATCTTGGACCTCACGGGCTCCCTCTTATAGGTAGAGCGGACTGGAATGACTGCTTGAATCTGAATTGCTTCTCCTCTGAACCGGGAGAATCATTCCAAACCTCTACAAGTAAGGATGGTAGAGTGGCAGAATCCGTTATGATAGCTGGAATGTTCTGCTATATTGGTGAGGAATATGCAAGACTGATGGACAAGGTTAATAATAAAGGCGAAGCCGACCGAGCATATAAGGAAATTGACAAAATGCGTAGGGTCGTTATGGAGCATGGCTGGGACGGTTCTTGGTTTGTCAGGGCTTATGATGATTTTGGCAAAAAGGTCGGAAGCAAGGAGAATGAGGAAGGTAAGATATTCATAGAATCCCAAGGTCTATGTATTATGGGACGTTGCGGAATAGATGACGGCAAGGCTATAGAGGCCCTTGATGCAACAGAGGAGCACCTAGCTACAAAATACGGACTAGTTCTTCTTAATCCTGCATTTACAAAATATTATATTGAGTATGGTGAAATTTCAACCTATCCTGCTGGTTATAAGGAGAATGCTGGAATCTTTTGTCATAACAACGCATGGATTATGGCGGCTGAGGCTCTTGTAGGTCGAGGAGATAAGGCCTTTGATTATTATACGAGAATTGCTCCGGCATATACCGAGGAATACTCAGATATCTACAGACTAGAACCCTATGTATATTCACAGATGATAGCCGGTAAGGATGCAAGAAGATTCGGAGAAGCGAAGAACTCTTGGCTTACAGGAACTGCTTCCTGGAACTTTATAGCGATATCTCAGTATATTCTGGGTATCAAGCCTGAGTTTGATGGACTGATGGTGGATCCTTCAATTCCCAAGGAGTGGGATGGCTACACAATTACAAGACAATACAGAGGTGATACCTACAAGATAACAGTTAAGAATCCGAGACATGTATCGAGTGGAGTTGCTAAGGTTGTTGTGGATGGTAAGCAGATAGAAGGGAATATCCTACCGGTGTATGGAGATGGAAAGCTTCATATGGTAGAGGTTGAACTGGGTTAGACGAATCGAGGTTTATAATGAAAAGAGCATTAATTATTTTACAAGGACTTTTTATGGTTTTACTTTCATTTGTTATTGTGTCATTTATTTATACTATTGTTACAAGTATATTTAAATTGATTACAGGAATACCGGACATGAATCCTCAGCTGGATTATTGTATTATGGTAATATCTGTAATGATATCGATAGTGCTGTTTTATTTGTGGTATAGAAGATATGCAAATAAAGGCTACGTAGAGCAGACTGAGATAAAGGACACAATAGCATATAAGAATATTGGCATATATCTTATGATGGGGATAGGCTGCCAGCTCTTTGTATCGGGTGTTCTAGTAATTATAAGGCCATTATTTGATACGCTGTTCTCTTCTTATGATAAAACCATCAATTCCGTATTTGCTGCTGATACCATAATAGTTGCAGTATATGTAATAATCCTAGCACCTATCGTAGAGGAGTTAATGCTTCGCGGAATACTATTTGCTAGATTGCGGCATGGAGCTTCATTTATTGTAGCCAATGTTATTCAGGCTGTGGTATTTGGAATATATCATTGGAATATAGTACAAGGTATATATGCGTTTGGAATAGGACTTCTTTTGGGATTTGTCTATGAAAGAACCAGAACGCTGCTGGCACCCATATTTGTCCATGCCTTTATAAACGGATTCGGGTTTTTGTTACAATGGCTTGCGCTTGGAAAATATATACCTATACAACTTGCAGTAATTGCAGGAGGAGGGTTATTGTTTGGGGGGATATATCTATTTAAAAAAGTTACTAATTATATAGTTGAGGTATAAAAGCAGTGGCTATTTCCTAATATATGAGCTTGTATATATTACGAAATAGCCGCTTGCATTATTGGAAAAATAGTATATAATTGTAACTACTGGTGTGCTGACGTACCCATACGGGACGGAAAGTAAGCCGGCAAGAATTTACTTAATAGCTATAATAGTATATTTAAGTAAATCCTACCTAAGACATAGTTTTATACTGTTATCTTATCAAGAGAACAGTCATTATGAAAGGAGGATATTATGAAAACAATATCAAATGTACGTACTCTAAAAATGGTGCAATTAGCACTCTTCACAGCAATTATCTTGCTGTTGGCCTTTACCCCTATTGGGTATATCAAGCTATCGCCTGCATTATCTATCACACTGATTGGAATACCAGTTATCGTAGGTGCAATTACTCTTGGCCCTACGGCTGGAGCTATCCTTGGAATAGTATTCGGATTGACAAGCTTTGCTCAAGCCTTTGGGATGGAACCCTTTGGAACCATGCTATTTGGTATAAACCCTATAGGAACATTTATTACCTGTATGATACCGAGAATACTTATGGGTTGGTTAACAGGATTGATATTCCAAGGTCTTAAGAAGATTGATAAGACTAAGCTAGTAAGCTACCTAATAACAAGTCTTGTAGGCTCGCTTTTAAATACTGTATTATTTATGACATCTTTAATGATTTTCTTCTACAATGATCCAAGTTTTCAGGTGGAGGTAGCAGGGTTTAACGCAACTAATGCATTCGCACTGGTGATTGCTATGGTGGCGGTAAATGCAATTG
>JAQVQL010000355.1 GCA_028701595.1 Herbinix sp. | reverse complement strand
ATACCTTCTCTAAGTATAGGAAGGTCATGATTTTCGATAATATCTCTTGGTTTTGTGTTTCCTATATATTTCTGCTCATCAATCCATAAACCTATAATGTTATTATCATCACTTGCAAGTAATATGTTCCCAACTGGAGATTTATAGTGAACCCCGTAGTACATTTTTCTTATCCCCCAATTTCATTTATTCTTAGCTTCAGGCAGTAATACTCATTCTAAAAGCTATCTATGGACTGAACAAACCTCCTGTAATATTGCTTATATCCTCTATCTCTATCCTTGTTCCATCCTGCATAAGGACAGCTCGCTTATAATAATCTATTTTATTCACTATACCACTAATAGAGACATAAGCGCCCCCAACCTTTTTTTCGTCTGGTTGAAAAAATGTAACCGTAATCTCTGGCTCATTACATAACTGTTCCTCTACGATTCTCAGTTTTTGATCCAAAATATTTTTTTCAGCCTCATCTAGCTCCACTCTCTCATCTGTTAATCTTGCTGTCTCCTTGATAGCTCCATCATAACCGGCTAATGCAGCAAAGGGAGAAAATTGTGCTGCACGATCAGGTATAGCCATAGGTAGATGAGTCTTTGATACATGGTGTGGTAGATTGATAATATCATCATACCGATTCACATCTTTAATATCATATTTCATGCCTTATGCCCCCCGATTTGCTTATTTCGCTCAATGGTCATTGCACCCTTTTCAAGATTCATACCCTTTAGTATAGCATTTTTTCCGTATTTCTTTTTAATGTCAAGTACCGCGTGCTGTATCCTTTTTTCACGCTCTAATAAGGCTTCCTCCTCTTCCTTTATCTTTTGGTCATTCGTATAATCGGTAAAGAGGTTAAGCTGTTCAAATGTATCATCTTCATTAATTGAGCCTTCGTCAACCACATGATTTGCGGCTATGTTTATTCTTCTAATAAAAAGATTATCATCGACAATTTGGCTATACAAATCCATTACAGCATCTATAATAAGCTTAGTGGAGGATGTTAATCGTCCGAGATTTACGCTACCATGAGCATGCTTTGGTATCTGACGCCCATAATGATCTGTTGTTACCTGTCCATTGTATTTCTTCCTAATCTCAGGATTACTCAGATTAATGATATCATAGCCTACAGTTAAAACCATCTGGTCCGTAACAAGCCCCTTATCAACCAGGTCCAGAACTAGGAGGTCAGTCATTTCCCTTACGATTAGCCCTGCTTTCTTATAAGTATATGGGCTCTGTAGAACCTGTCCGGAGCCAAGACTATTTACACTAGGCTTATAAGCCTTTATATCAGGTATTTTACAAGGTTCCCAGCCCCATGCATGGTCAATCAAAAGCTCAGCATTTATACCGAACAGTTTGTAAAGCAAGTCTTCATTATAGTAATCATTAGGCTTACCAATTGAACATCTTGCGACATCTCCCATAGTAAAGAGACCATTCTCTTCTAATTTTTTAGAATATCCTCTACCAACACGCCAAAAATCTGTTAATGGACGATGTGTCCAAAGAATACGTCGGTAGCTCATCTCATCTAACTCTGCTATTCGAACTCCATCCTTATCAGCTACAGTATGCTTTGCCACGATATCCATTGCAATCTTAGCAAGGTAAAGATTGCTACCAATTCCAGCTGTGGCAGTTATGCCGGTGGTTTGGAGAACTTCTTTTATCATCTTCATAGTAAGCTCATGGGCTGAAAGGTTATAGGTCTGTAGATAATTGGTAACATCCATGAATACCTCATCTATAGAGTAAAAATGAATATCCTCTGGGGCAACATATTTTAAATAAATATTATAAATCCTTGTGCTATAATCCATATAATAGGACATTCTTGGTTGAGCCGCTATATAATCCAAGGATAAAGCAGGTGATTCTTTTAGTTCAATATCATTATAGGAGGTGCCGGTAAATTCTTTACCAGGTGCATTTCTTAGGCGCTCTGCATTCACTTGCTTTACTCTTTGAACAACTTCAAATAGTCTCGCCCTTCCAGAAATACCATAAGATTTCATAGAGGGTGAGACCGCCAGACAGATTGTCTTTTCAGTTCGGCTAGCATCAGCCACCACAAGATTCGTAGTCATAGGATCAAGATGGCGTTCAACACACTCGACAGAGGCAAAGAATGATTTCAGATCAATCGCAATATATATGTGATTTTCTTCTTTCATAACTAATGCCTCCTTCATATACTAACTCAACAATCAGCTCTGATAAAGCTACTTACTTAAGTAAATACCGTAATCATCTAAAATTCTATCAGCCAATTCTGAGTGTGTCAGCTTTTGCTTTGATAAAGCAAATTCGTCATTATATATATAGCATTCCGTTGGAAATGGTCTTAAATTATATTCTGAGGCCATAGAACGGCAATAAGCCCCAGCATTCATAATAGCAAGATAATCTCCAATACGAATTTCTTGAATTTCACGTTGTTCTGCAAAGCAATCACCGGATTCACATATATTTCCATAAATGTCATAATTCTTAACCTCACCAGTAGGATTGCTAATATTAATGATGTGATGATATGATCCATAGAGAGCTGGTCTTATCAAGTGAGGAAAACCAGAGTCAGTACCTACAATCAATCTTCCTTTATTGTTTTTTACAGTATTTACCTTTATAATCATACAGCCAGAATCTGCAACAATAAATTTTCCTGGTTCAAAGTATAAATCCAAGCTTCTACCA
>JAQVQL010000354.1 GCA_028701595.1 Herbinix sp. | reverse complement strand
GTATCATTTACGTCCGTACCAGGTACCATGTTAAAACATAAAAGCCCGTTTTATGCATCTTTCACCGTTTGAAAGTGTCAGATGTTACCATTTTTGGTACCAGGTACTGTACCTGGTACCGGTATGGTAATAAAAATTTTGAAGCCATCATCTGTAGAGATATTTAGGTTACCTTTAAAGTTTTTTACCCTGTCGGTGATATTTCGAAGACCCATTTCCTCTCTATAATCGGAGGTTTCGAGGTACTGCCTTACTTTGGATTTCCTATGATCACTTATGGATCCGTTATCCTTAATTATTAGCTGATAAAGAGCAGGGTGCTCTCTTATGATGATATTTGCTTTTGTAGCATTAGAGTGCTTCATAATATTCGCTAATGCTTCCTTTGTGATTGCTATTAAACAGTATCTTAGGGCAATCGGAAGTGGTCTGGATATATCATATTCAAAGTCTATCCTGCAGAATGTAAATTCCTTAATTATCTGTTCTATCTGGTTGTATAAATCAACCGATTCATCATGCATATTATGTATGCTGTTACGAATATCATCCATACCCAGAGACAAAGAGTTCTTAAGATTTGACAGCTCATCATGGATGGGCTGTTCCTTTGTAATAGTAAGCAAGGCTCCTACCTGCAGAATAGCTCTAGAAAGAAGATGACCGATATTATCATGTATCTCCCTGGATATTCTGTTGCGCTCGTTTAGGGTGGCCAGATTAATTTCATAATCTTGATTTTTCAATATACTCTGGTTCTTATCCTCTAATAGCTGAGAGTAGGATGAAGAAGTGTCTCGCAGCTCATTGTAATCAGTCAGCATAGCATTTAGCTTAACTGTTTTTACTTTCAGGAGTATGACTGTAAGCATTAGAAGCATTGAAAATAAGAAAAATGGCAGATCATAATGCTTGGCGTTTATTATAAACAACAATATGATAATCAGAGAAAATATTTGATATTTACTCTGTACTATATCATATAGAATAACTGGCAGCAGGATTATATAGCCGGGGAGAAAATAACATAAAACGGCATATAAAATACATCCATAGAGTGATATTCTATCATTTTCAAAATAGTAAGAAAGACAGCTTATAAGAATGGTTAGGATGGCGGGTATTACCGCATAAGGATTATAATCATTTATAAGATAAATTAACATACTTGTTATGAATAGCAGTATTTTATCGAATAATTCGTTCATGATGCACTCCTTTGAATATCATTTGAGAGTATCTTTTTATATACCTGGATATATCATTTGCCACGATTATATTCTCAGTATTACACGAGAAGGATTAGTTGTCAATTAGTGAAAAGAATGACATATTGTCTAATGACAAATGCTTAAGTTTTTCTAAATTACTTAGTTAGTGACATTTGTCATTGTATTTAGTGACAGGGTTCACTATACAGATTTTTTCTATTGGGATATAGTGGCATTAACAAGAAATTGTAACTACAAGAGGGAGGAAAATTCCTCCGTTGTATGTATTAGGAATTTTTATTGAGGGAGGAATATGAAAATGTTAGTTAAGGTAGATGGACTTGTTAAAAGATATGGAAAGCTTGTAGCTTTGGATTATTTGAGCTTCGGTGTTAAGGAGGGAGAAATATTCGGGCTTTTGGGACCTAACGGTTCTGGTAAGACTACGGCAATAAACTGTATATTATCGCTGTTAAAATACGATAAGGGTACAATTGAGATTTTTGGCAAGACAATGGGACCAGATGAGTACGATATTAAACGAGATATCGGTATCATCATGCAGAATGTGGCTGTATTCGATGAGCTGACTGTATATGAGAATATTTCTTATTTTTGTAGTCTCTATATAAATGATAAGAGAAGGATTAAAGAGCTGACTGAGGAGGCTATTAGATTCGTATCCTTGGAGGATTATACAAAATTCTATCCTAAAAAGCTCAGTGGAGGATTACTTAGAAGACTGAATATAGCTTGTGGTATAGTTCATAAGCCTAAGCTTATTATACTGGATGAACCCACAGTAGCAGTTGATCCCCAGAGTAGAAATAAAATTCTTGAGGGAATTCAGCAGTTAAATAAAGAGGGAGCAACCATAATTTATACCTCGCACTATATGGAAGAGGTGGAACAAATCTGTAACAATATTGCAATTATAGATAAAGGGAAGGTAGTTGCCCAGGGTAATAAGGAAGAGCTAAAGGCAATGATATCAATAGGAGAGAGGATTTCCATTGAGACATACCAGATTACTGAAGAGCAGATAATTATGATTAGGGAGATGCAAAATGTTATTTCGGTTACATATGAGGACAACCAACTGGAGATAAAATCAGGAAGAGGTAAGAACAACCTGTTACAGGTACTGCATTTTATGGAAAGTAATAATATAGATTTTGGAAAGGTGTTTACGCAGCTACCAACATTAAATGATGTCTTCCTAGAAATCACAGGTAAGGAATTAAGAGACTAGAAAGGAGGTAAGAAAATGATATTTCAATTATATAGATCAAGGCTAAAATGCTTGCTTAGGAGTAAAGAGAATTTGTTTTGGGCTTATGCATTTCCGATAGCTCTTGTTACTTTGTTTTACTTTGCCTTTACCAATATGTTTACATCAAGTGATCTTAAAACTATAAATATTGCATATGTGCATGCCCATGAGGTACAGGATGTACAGGATGAAAATGCAATGAATTATTTAGAGGATGTATTAGAAGCAGCAGAGATATCT
>JAQVQL010000353.1 GCA_028701595.1 Herbinix sp. | reverse complement strand
CGAACCAGACAGTAAAACTATAAACTTGATAAATGAAAAAGCGAACGTATGATGCGTTCGCCTTACGTGCTCTCAACAGGTTGGATCTAAATCTTTAAAAAATTTTTTATCCCTATTGAAAATAACAATTCAAATTAGTATACTGACTACATTAACTAATATTGAGTGATAATAATAACACAAATAGAAAGGAAGCAAGCCTATGGATATGACATTACGTTGGTTTGGAAAAAAACATGATAGTGTAAAGCTGGAGGATATCAAGCAGATACCAGGGGTATCAGGTGTGGTCTCTTCTTTGCATGATATTCCCGCCGGAGAGGCATGGAAGCTGGAGGATATATTAGAGCTTAAGAAGGAAGTTGAGGCAGCAGGATTAAAGCTCATAGGAATTGAAAGTGTAAACATTCATGAGGACATTAAGATAGGACTTCCCTCAAGAGAGGAATATATTGAGAATTACAAGATTTCACTTGAGAATCTTGGTAAGGCGGATGTTCACATGGTATGCTATAATTTCATGCCAATCTTTGACTGGACAAGAACAGATCTGGCTAAGGAGCTTGAGGATGGTTCTCATGTGCTAGCTTATGATGAAAATATGATTAAGGGCTTAAAGCCTGAGATGATGTTCGAGCGAATTGAGAAGGAAAGCGGAGGTTTTATCCTTCCGGGTTGGGAGCCAAACCGTAAGGATGAAATCATGGATTTGTTTGAGAAGTATAAGGGTGTGACAGCCGAGAAGCTTATGGCTAATTTGAAATATTTCTTGGATGCCATAATGCCGGTATGTGAAAAGTATCAAATTAAGATGGCGCTCCATCCCGATGATCCTGCATGGAGTGTATTCGGTCTACCTAGGATTGTGATAAGTGAGAAGGCACTAGAGGAAATAGCTTCATTAAATAACAGCATTTATAATGGATTTACATTATGTTCTGGATCCTTAGGAAGTAATCTGAAGAACAATATGCCTGATATCATTAGAAATCCTAAGATAAGCAAGAGAATTCACTTTGCTCATCTTAGGAATATGAAGTTTGATAGTGATGGCATATTCCATGAAAGCTCACACCTATCTTCAGACGGTAATTTCGATATGTATGAAATAGTTAAGGCATTACATGATATCGACTTTGATGGAATAGTACGTCCAGATCATGGCAGAATGATTTGGGGTGAGCGGGCTAGGCCAGGTTACGGTCTATACGACAGAGCACTAGGGGTGGCATACCTCAATGGATTGTGGGAAGCCATCAGGAAAAATGATAGCAAATAATCTTATGGACATAGAGATTGATATAAAGAAAGGTAGCAAATATGAGACTTACTAATTATAACGATTCATGGCAGGATAAGGGCTATGAGCTTCCCAAGTATGATAGAGATAGCGTAAGAAAAGCGACTAAGGATAACCCTAGCTGGATACATTTTGGAGCAGGAAATATCTTTCGTGGCTTTCCGGCAGCAGGACTTCAGAAGATGCTTGATGAGGGAAGCTATGACAGAGGTGTTATTGTCAGTGAGGGCTTTGACTATGAAATAATAGAAAAAGCATATGAGCCTTATGATGACTTAAGTCTTTTGGTTGTCCTTAAGTCTGATGGACAAATTGAAAAGAAGGTTATCGGAAGCGTTGTAGAGTCTATAGCCGCCGATGTATCCTTGGTTAAAGAGTGGGAGCGCTTAAAGGAGATATTTCGAAAGCCCTCCTTACAGATGATAAGCTTTACCATAACAGAGAAGGGCTATAGCCTGGTTGATTCAGGAGACAAATATCTGGAAGTAGTAGCTAATGATTTTAGTACTGGATGTGAAAAGCCTGTACATCTTATGGGTAAAGTCACAGCACTGCTCTATGAGAGATATCTTGGGTCGCCCTATCTAACCATATCAGAAGGGAAGGCAACAGATACTACTTATGATTTATCTATGGGGACTACTGATAAGGTCCGGGCGGAACTACAACCCGACAAGCTTCCTATAGCTTTGGTGAGCATGGATAACTGCTCCCATAACGGAGATAAGCTATTTGCAGCAGTAGAAGCCTATGCACAGCATTGGATTAAGAATGGATTTATGGAGGAAGGCTTCCTTGATTATGTCAGGGATAAGAGCAAGGTGGCATTTCCTTGGAGTATGATAGACAAGATAACCCCAAGACCAGACGATAAAGTAAAGAAGCTTCTTGAGGATGATGGATTTAAGGATACTGACTTGATTATCACATCCAAGAATACCTATACAGCTCCATTTGTAAATGCAGAAGAGACAGAATATCTTGTAATCGAGGACACCTTCCCCAACGGAAGGCCTCCACTTGAAAAGGCAGGATTTCTTTTCACAGATCGAGAGACGGTTGACAAGGTGGAGAAGATGAAGGTCTGCACATGCCTCAACCCTCTTCACACATCCCTGGCAATCTTCGGTTGTGTTTTATCCTATACTACTATTTGGGAAGAGATGCGAGATGCTGAGTTGGTCAAGCTAATCAATAAGATTGGATATGATGAGGGCATGCCTGTGGTTGTTAATCCCGGAGTTATAGACCCTATGGATTTCATAAAGGCTGTACTAGAGGTTCGTTTACCTAATCCATTTATGCCGGATGCTCCTCAAAGAATTGCAACAGATACCTCACAAAAGATGCCGATTCGCTTCGGAGAGACTATTAAGGCATATAGAGATAGCGCTACTCTTAAGGCTACAGACCTCACCTTTATT
>JAQVQL010000352.1 GCA_028701595.1 Herbinix sp. | reverse complement strand
GAATGTTTTTTCGATTATCTGAATAACGAACTCTGCATCTTTAGGTTTGAAGTCGTAAGCTTTATTACCTAGATCATTTTTAAACCTTTGACATGATTCTGTGATTTCTTTGCAAGCTACTTTTTTACCACTGATTACATTTTCTACATACTCCAGTACCACTTTATAATTTTTATACTGTTTCACTTTTTATCCAACTCACTTAGGACACTGGCTAAAGTGGATTTTTTAGCAGGCTCATTCCCTTTATCGTTTATCCTTTTCAAGCCTGCAGGTGTTAAACCTAATTCTCTGGAGCATGATATTATATCATCTCTTAATTTTTCCAATGCTAAATATAAGGGGTTTTTTACTATATTTGTAGATCCGTTCTTATTAGTGTGCTTAATGACAATATTGCCACCTGTTTTCTCAAAGGTTTCTACAGTGGTTTGATAGTCAACTAGCACCTTCGCTAATACTTCAATAGTGTAGCTAAAGCTAATGTTATAAGTGCCTACTGCTCTCATTTTCCTTTTAATTTCCTTAATGTGCTTATCTACCACTGCATCACCTCCTTATTGTCCCTTCCTCTACCTCTAAAATATTATTTTTTTTATCTTTGTTCTTGCTTTTATTCTCTTGAAATATTATGCTCTCGGTTGTCGGCTCGGTTCTGCATTAGTAAGGCCCGAAAAACGGGCCCTTTACTATTATGCCCTTCGGAGTGACTTCGGACTTTATACCCTGCTTGTAATTAAATAACCCGTTTAGCTATGTTACTGCCCCATAGCAGAAGGTTAAGTCGGCATCAGTAATCCTCCGCATAGCATTTTATAGAGTGCTGTCAGCTCTTTGACGATACCATGTTGTTATAAGCAGGGTAAGTAACATGGCAACGGATTGATTTTGTGCATCGGCTCTTCTGACCTATCTACTTTTTATGGTGGTTGCAGGCATTCCCACCTTTTTCGTATTAAAAAAGGAACCCGATACCTGCATCATCAAGTTCCGCAAATTACATATTGTTAAAGCATTCTAGTTTTGATATAATATAACTAGGTTGCATTATATGTTAGCTGTTTGATATGCAGGTATCCTTCAGCTAATCGTTTGAGTTGGCGCTCATTCGATAGCCTATTGGTCTCTAGTTGTTACTAGGGACCTTTTATTATGCACATCATACCTCTCAGAACTAATTAAGTCCACCTAATTAAATTTATATTATATTGCTAGGAATGTTAAGGCTATTGCTTTATTACAAGGCACACGTTCGCTTGTGTGGCATTTGAAATTCATTATTGGGTATTTGGCCGCTTAGGCTTATATTATATCTTTATAGCTTATTTTTTCACCATCTCTAATTAAAAACACATCTTCACTTGATTCCTTAAGGTTTATATATCTATTCACTATTACATCTACATACTTTGGGTCAAGTTCTAATCCATAGGCAATTCTACCATTCTGCTCGCAGGCCATTATAGTTGTGCCACTACCCATAAAAGAATCCAATACTATGTCTTGGCCTTTTGTATTGTTCTGTATTTGGTAATCAAATAGAGTAACAGGTTTCATCGTTGGATGTTCACCATTCCTAGTTGGTTTTTGAAAATCAAGAACAGTTGTTTGTTTTCTATCCGCATTCCATAAATGGCCAGCACCATCTTTCCAACCATATAAACAAGGCTCATGTTTCCAATGGTAATCTTGCCTCCCCATTACCATAGAGTTCTTATTCCATATCAAACACTGTCTTACCTGCCAACCAGTGTCAAGACAAGCTCCTCTAAAATTATACCCTTCTGAGTCTGCATGCCATATATAAAACGCTGCCCCTGGTTTCATAACTCCATTTGCAACAGCGAACGCATCTACTAAAAATTGTCTAAAGTCGTCATTTGCCATTGTGTCATTTTGTATTTTTAATGCATCCTTTGTTTTCCCTGTATAAGATACATTATATGGCGGATCGGTCAAATATAAATCGGCCTTGTTTCCATCCATTAAAGTTTCAACATCTTCCTCACTGGTACTATCCCCACACATCAACCTATGTTTACCTAGTAGCCATATATCCCCTCTTTTACTTATGGGTTCTTCAGGTGGTTCCTCATCAAAATCATCCTCTATTACTTCGGTGTCATCATTAAATAACTCACCCAACTCATCTATATCAAAGCCCGTAAATTCATTATCTAATCCTTCCAGCTCTATCTCCAATAGTCCAAAGTCCCACTCTGCAAATTCTGATGTTTTGTTATCTGCAATTCTAAAGGCTTTGATTTGTGTCTCTGTTAAATCTTCAACCTTTATAGTCGGTACTTCATCTAGTCCTAATTTTCTAGCTGCCTTTAATCTGGTATGGCCTGCTATTATCTCATTATCTTTATCAATTATTATAGGATTCTTAAACCCAAAGTTTTTTATACTACTAGCTACCTTGTCCACTGCACCGTCATTAATTCTTGGGTTATTGATATATGGTATTAATTTCTCTATATTTATATATTCTATTTTTAGTTTATCCATAATTTTACCCCCTTTGCTTTAAAAACCCGGTCTATTGGAAATGGGGCCCCCAACCGGTACCCTCGGGCTAAAAAATTATTTCACCGAAGGGGGGGATACCCTTTCTTTCCACTCGTCCCCCCTCGCTGTCAACTCTCTCGCATCCCTGTCGTGCATGGCATCATGGCATGCCGCACACATGCCGACAAGGTTCGCGCTCACTAATGCAAGCTCAGGGAATTGCTCA
>JAQVQL010000056.1 GCA_028701595.1 Herbinix sp. | reverse complement strand
GAGTGATAAAGATTCTTAACCCCTGTCCATTGAATGGGTTCGGCCTTTGAGGGAAGACCTACTGCAATAAAGGCTAACAATACACATACCGGAATTAGAAATAGTATGCTTTCTTTCTTATCCTTGTTGCTGGTTTTATTCTCGTAAAGCATGCCACCAAGCTCTATAAATATATTCAGCATATAGAAAATGCCGATTCCAACTGCTATCTTTCCAATATGTAAGTTAAACACTGTAAATACTATAAATATCGTAATAATTAAAGCTCCAAGAAGTAATCTGGTCATTAGCTTTTTTACAAGCATATAAAACAAGATACTTCCAACTAAGGATACGGCGGCAAGAACAGAATATGCCTCCATAGCTTCATATAAATCATCTGTTCTGTTATATCTTATGACCCAATCTATTATTTCACTTACCCACTCTATTGGATTTGTCTTGCTTATTAGAAATATCAAACCCGTCAAAAGCAACAAGCTTAGAAGCACAAGATAGCTAACAGTATTTTTCTTATATCTATCAATAACATAGATTAATACAGCTAGAACAAGTACATATAAAATACATACAAATATATTCACTTTAAGAACAAAATGCTCATTTACCCATAGTACTATCGCCAAGGTTAATATCATTCCGAGTAAAGAATAGTAAATTTGATAGCCTCTTTTGCTGTCATGCGACATGTGCTTCCCTCCTTTACGAAATTACTAGGTGATGGAGACATCGCCAGTAAGAATATCGCCGATTTCATCCTTTGACATAATTTGATATATGTCTGCTCCTACCTTCTTCATTTCCTCAATCATGCTCTTTGTAGTCTCAGAGACATCATCACTTACAAACAATATACAGAGCCGGTTTCCCCCTGATAAGGCCTTAAGTGCGCTAAGATATAAATCCTTAGTAAGCTTTGTGGTTGCAGCTACATAAAACATTCCGTCATCTCCCCGAAGCAGGCGCTTTGCAATCAATTCAGCTACTGGCGTTTTAGCTCCGAATCTAATTTTGACACAGGCCTTATAAAAGGCGTTAAAATCACCCTTACTATATATGGGCATTTGCTTGATACCCTCCATGTCATAGATGATATGGGAGGGTGTGCCCCTGGATGCATAATAATTGGATATGGCAAGTACGCTTTCAATTATCTTATCCTCAGCTATAACTATCCCTAACTCTTCCTCAGTGATTTTTGCAAGATCCATAAATAAAACTACCTCAGCCTTAGGCTTTTGGAGATATTTTCTGCTTAAGAGTTCATTAGTCTTAGCAGAGGCCTTCCAATGAATTCTTTTTTTGTTATCTCCTGGATTGTATTTTCGAATCTCTGTGTCCAGCTCTTCCTCTACTGTATTACTGTATCTGACGGGATTCTTGGAGTCTATCAATGAAGGTGCAATACCTAATTGATCTAGGCTTACTACTCTTGGTAATACAAGGACCTTAAGCTTTGATGCGATGGGATAATTTATAGAAAATAAAAACAAAAAGTCAGTGACCTGAATAGAATCCACTCCTACATAATATTCCCCTCGATAATTGCACCTAAGCTTTGTCTCCATTCGTTCCTTATCACTGGGAAGCAAGGAATATTCCATGCTTCCTTCGGTTTTCTTAATAGTGGATTTGTCATGAAGAAAATTTACCTTAACATTGCGAAATGCAATAAAATCCTCGTTAGCTATGACAAACGAATAACTATTCCAGTCTCCCTTAACTACTATATAGTTATCCATGGACTGATATATCTTAAATCTAAAATACACATATACTGTATAGAGAAAGGATATAATAGGGATGAAAATAGCCAGATAAAAAAGAGCATAAGATATATTGCCTCCAAAATAAGAGGCAAATATCCCGCTCCCAATTATAAATAGAACACTTAATAAACGCGTGATTATCATTATATCAAGCTCTTTTCTATGTGTGTCATATATTCTACATCATGTTATATATTACTCGGTTGATCATGCATTATTTAGAACAGGTACAGGAATCTTCGATAATATATCCTTTAATACCTTTTCTACCTTTGTCTGTGCCAGTCTTGCCTCTGGTGAAAGAATTATGCGATGCGCTATGACAGGCACTGCAAGTTTAAGGATATCATCTGGAATACAGTATGTTCTTCCTTCAAGATAAGCCTTTGCCTGGGATGCACGAATTAAAGCAAGTGTAGCTCTGGGGCTTGCGCCTAAGGAAATATTACTGTCCTTTCTTGTATCCTGAATAAATTTTGTGATATAGTTGATCAAATCACGATTTACCTTGACCTCCATAACCTCCTCCTGCATCTTTATAATGGCATCGCCGTCAACTACCGGTTCCAAACTTCCGGAAAACTGCTTGCCTAGAAATTTATCTGCCATTATCTGCTCATCGGAGGCAGAAGGATAACCTATGGATATTTTAATCATGAATCTGTCCAGCTGTGCTTCTGGTAGATTATATGTTCCAAGATAATCTATCGGATTTTGGGTTGCTATAACCATAAAGGGCTTTGGAAGCGGATATGTAACACCATCTACCGTTACCTGCTTTTCTTCCATTGCCTCTAAAAGACTTGCCTGTGTCTTAGGTGAGGTACGATTTATTTCATCAGCCAATGCTATATTATTCATAATAGCACCCTTGGAATACTCGAAAGCTCCTGTTTGCATATTATAGATAGACAAGCCTGTGATATCACTTGGCAGAGTATCCGGGGTGAATTGAATTCGAGTAAACCCACAGTCTATAGTCTGTGCAAGCGCTTTTGCAAGAGTGGTCTTTCCAACCCCGGGTACATCCTCTAAAAGAAGGTGTCCTCCCGCTAGCAGTGTAATCAATGTATACTCAACTGCATCTCGCTTTCCGACAATTAAATGCTCGATACTATTTATCATTCTTGCTATTATACTCCGATACTCCATTAAATCCCTCTCCTTCCTAAATATATCTATTGTATAATTATAACAGTCCCATTATTTTCTATCAATGTAGTAATTACATTATTTATCGTATTAATTACAGTTTGTTTATTTTCTTAATCAATCCCATCAAGAGAATAAATGTATTATCTATGGCTATAGCCTCAAACTCCGAATATGTCATCTCGGCACTATTATCCGCCTTATCTGAAACCGCCCTAATAATAAGAAAGGGTATATTATTCAAATAAGCTGCCTGTGCTATGGCGGCTCCTTCCATCTCTGTGCAATATCCGTCGAATGTCTTAACAAGCCATTCCTTCTTGTCAGAATCAGATACAAATTGATCGCCGCTAACAATTCTTCCTACGTGGACGCCAAGTAAAGGAAGATCCTCCTTACATACATTTTTAGCCATCTCTATAAGATTCTCATCTGCCCGAAAAATGGACTGTTCCATTCTTGGAATGACACCCCTCTCATAACCAAAGCCAGTTGCATCCATATCATGCTGAAGGGCGTCTGTTGATAGAACGATATCGGCAATATCAATCTCACTGCGAAGAGATCCTGCAACTCCAGTATTAATAACCAAGTCAACCCCATATCTGTCTACCAAAATCTGAGTACAAATGGCGGCATTAACCTTGCCAATTCCACTTCTAACTACAACTAAGGGTGACCCTATAAGAATACCCTCATAAAAATTCATGGAAGCAATAGAATTAATATTTACATCCTCCATTTGCTCCTTAATTTTATTTACCTCTTCGTCCATTGCTCCTATGATACCAATTTTCTTCATTCTGCTCCTCCAGTCCATAGCCCATACTTTACATATATATTTTCTATTGTTATTTATCCCTGCTCTGATAGATATGTGTTATTATAGTCTCCATTGGCATTTCCTTAATAGATATATCCGAAAATGAGCATTGCTGTGATAGCTTTGTCATAAACTCATTGATGGAGATTTGGTCAAGGTCAACACTTACTGTTATGTTAAATGCTGACTCCCTCTCCAGAATGCTTGTGCCTGGAATATCCAAGGTGCCTAAATCCTCTTGAAGCGTAAGCTCTACTATTTTCTTTGCACCCAAAACCTTTCTTAGCTTTTGTATTGAATCATCAAATACCTTAGCACCCTTATTAATGATTATAACATTTTTAGCTAATTGCTCAACATCCTCCAAGTCATGTGTTGTAAGAATAAAGGTTGTACCAAGCTTATTCATCTCGTGTATAAAGTCTCTGATATTATGCTTTGCTATAACATCCAATCCAATTGTCGGCTCATCTAAGAACACTACCTTAGGGTGATGAAGCATAGCCATAATGAATTCACATTTCATTCTTTCACCAAGAGACAGTACTCTTGTAGGCCTTGTAATAAAATCCTCTACCATGAATAACTTGGTCATCTGCTTTAATCTCTCGTCATAATCTTTATCAGAAATACCATATATAGCTTTATTCATGCGAAAGCTGTCCACAGGTGGAATATCCCATATAAGCTGGGATTTTTGTCCAAATACAGCACCGATTTGATGTACATAGGCCTTCCTATTCTTTGTCGGATTATAACCCATAACCTCTATGCTACCACTTGTAGGATAGAGAGTACCTGTAAGCATTTTAATAGTGGTTGATTTTCCTGCTCCGTTAGGGCCAAGAATTCCTATGATATCTCCTTCCTTTACATTAAAGGATACCTCATTAACAGCTATAACAGGAACCTTTTTTCTGATAAATAGAGCCTTCAGACTTTCCTTAAAACCGCTACCCCTCTTATAGGTGCTGTATTTTTTTGTTAACTTTTCTACTGTTATTATATTTCCCATAAAATTCTCCATTCCTCACTAAACCGTAACATAAGATTATCAATATTAACCTCCAACACCCTGGTAGAGTCGTACCATATGGCGATATAGATAAATCCCAAATAGCAAAAACAGAAAGCATGGTATTATCATAATAAACATGCTCGAATTACCTCTACCAAGCAATGCTGCTGCTGGATAAAATGCAATCATTGCTACTGGAATAATTATAGAGGTGATAACTACAATAGCTTTCGGAAAAATGCTTTGCGGATATTTTCCAAAGTTTCTTATATTACTGAATATCTCAGGTATACGGGAATTACCTACCCATTTAAAAGATATAGCCGCCATAACAAGAGCAATCCCCATCATAACTAAAACTCCGATAATAAAGTAAGCTATGAACTGGATCCACATTAATATTGAGGGTACCGATACATTAATTATGGCTACCACAAATACTGTCAAGCCGCCTATAAACAAGCCTATTCCTTCAAAGGAAAATGTCCTTGCCATCAATATGAACATAGTATCAATTGGCAATATCAATACCATTTCCATATTGCCGTTCCTTACCATATCCATAGTAACCCACATAACTCCATGAAAAGTCATATCAGCTATGGCTGTGGACATGGTAAATATGGATTGTATTAATAGCACCTCGTAGACTGACCAGCCCTCAAACCCAGCGCCTGACCCATAAATCAAAACTGTTATCAGTGGAAATATAATATCACCCAAGAGCATAATCGTACAGTTTAATATAAAGTTTAAACGATAGGTGGAGGCAGATGCAAATGCCACCTTTATGCATTCCTTATAAACATTCAAGTATCGTCTCATTCTCAACCCTTTATATTTTAGTCTTTTATCCTTCATAATATCCTACGCCCCCACCCCGTTGAATCTTCTCATGGAGGCCCTGTATACTACCTCACTAATCAATATGGTAATACAGACCGCCAAGCCTTGAATGCCTACGATAACCGGAATATCCATCTGTATTCCCGCCAAAGCAAAATCTCCCGTAAATACCATGACGGGCACATATGACATATAAGGAAACGGAAGGAAAAACAATATTTTTTGTAATGCCTGAGGAAAGAACACCAAAGGAATAAAAACACCCGAGAATACACCAGACAAAAGGTCAAACACCCTACGTATGCCTGTTGACTGAGTAAACCAGAAGGCTGTCATACCTAGAATGTAATGTATATAAAAGTTCATTAGAAAAGCAAGCATCACCGATAATATGGTCCACCCGATATGTGTTGGTACCAATGAAACCTTAAATAGCAAGGTGAATATTATATAGCATGGAATGAACTCAAATACTAATCCAAGTACCCTATGGCCTACCTTTTGAGAAAAGGCAAAAAACCTATGATGTATTGGTCTTAGGGCAAAGGTCAAAAACCTTCCTGTTCGAATAAGCATCTGAAGATTCCAATCGGCAAAATCCATAGTTAGATAGCCAATTAAAGTGGATGCCCCGAAATATGTAATCATCTGAGTTAAGTCCATACCGTTAAGCTGTGTTTTTCCTCCATAAGCAGCGGTCCATATAAAGTATTGAACTATAAAATAGATTGGACCCACCAGTATAGAAACCATTGAGTGAGTGCGGTAAGCACTCCACTCCTTATAGGTAACCACTGCAACTGCCCACAGTATATTAAGTTTTTTCTTAATTGCTCCCATATTATTCTTCATCACCGAATTTTAGTTTATTCTTCCATATCAAGGCATATTATACCATGTGTGTTTGAATATTTCAAACATTTGTTTGCACAACAAATCTTTAAAATATAATTGCAAAAAACATGTATCTGGTCTAGAATGTAAACGAGTAGCATGCAAGTATATAATAATAGAAGGGATTTAACTCCATGATATACAAGACTTCAAATATGTGCAATACTGAAACAGAAATACATATAGATGATGAAGGAAAAAATCAGGCCTTAAGGAAATGGAGGTCTTCAAAATGAAGCGTATCGTTTTAACTGGTGGTGGTACTGCAGGACATGTCACCCCCTTAATAGCATTACTGCCTGCTCTTACGAATGAAAACTATGACATCCACTATATAGGATCATATGATGGAATTGAACGCAAGCTTATTAAAGAATATAATATTCCTTATTACGGTATCTCCTCAGGCAAATTACGAAGATATCTTGATCCAAAGAATTTTACGGATCCTTTTAAGGTTGTTAAGGGATATTTTGAGGCACGCAAGATATTAAAAAAGCTTAAACCGCATATTCTCTTTTCAAAGGGCGGTTTTGTATCCGTTCCTGTTGTTCTTGCTGCAAAAAAGCTTCGAATTCCTGTTATCATTCATGAATCCGATATGACACCCGGTCTAGCCAATAAGATTGCAATTCCTGCTGCAAAAAGGGTATGTGCCAATTTTCCAGAGACAATGGCGCACCTTCCCACAGAGAAGGCTGTGCTAACGGGTACACCCATACGTAAGGAGCTCTTTATAGGAAATAAAATCAAGGGCTTGGATTTTTGTGGCTTTACGTCAAATAAGCCTGTCCTGATGATAATCGGAGGTAGTACCGGATCCAGAGTAATAAATGATGTGGTAAGAGGTTTGCTCCCTACCTTATTAAGAGATTATCAGGTCATTCATCTTTGCGGTAAAGGGAATATAGATCCAAAGCTTGCAGATACAAAGGGATATGCACAATATGAATATATTAGGGACGAATTAAGCGATTTATTCGCTGCCTCTGACATTGTAATATCAAGAGCCGGTGCAAATGCAATTTGTGAAATTCTTGCTCTTAGAATTCCAAACATATTAATTCCCCTTGGGTTAAACGCTAGTAGGGGAGATCAGATCCTAAATGCAGAATCCTTTGAAAATCAAGGCTATTCCTATCTGCTTATGGAAGAGAACCTTACAGTTAGCAATCTTTTGATTGCAATAAAGACTGTCATGGGAAACAGGCAGAAATACATTAAAGCTATGAATACGAGTGAGTTGAATAATTCCATAGATACAATAATGAATTTAATTAAAACGACTCAATTATAAACCCTTAAAGTAAGTGTAAAAAATATCCTACCAGTTATACTAATTGGTAGGATATTTTTCTACTTAATAAACTTTTATTAAATTCTATCTGAGATTTTCTTGGCAAGCTCTGCTGCCTCTCCATCTGCATACTTACCCGGCGTCCAGGTAAGATGAAGATTATCGTCTTTATATCTGGGTATTAGATGAAAATGAATGTGGAATACGCTTTGACCAGCAGCCTCACCATTATTCTGCAAAAGATTAATGCCATCACATCTAAGCTCTTCCTTCATGGCAACTGCAATCCTTCTTGCTACAATAAGTACTTTTCTAGCCACATCATCCTCTAGCTCAAAAAGATTATCAAAATGCTTCTTTGATAGCATTATTACATGTCCCCTCGATGCCGGAGAAATGTCCATAATAGCCTTAAAATCCTCATCCTCATATATAACGGCTGAAGGGATATCTCCTGAGATTATCTTACAAAAAATACAGTTGTCCATAACTATAAAAACCTCCTAACATAATTTATTATTACGATTACCCACAACGGAGGTTTTACCTCCCCTTGCGTTTGTTTCCAATATTTGATAAAATAGACTTATAGCAAACACTTAGAACTATAAGTAATAATTATTAATGGTTTGGAAAGGAGTTCGGATGTATCAGGATTATAGCCAAACAAATGATGGGCTAATCCATAAAATTATGGATGATAATAAAAATATAACCTCTATGTTCATTCATGAACTTAGAAATCCCTTATCACTTATAAAGGGAACACTTCAGTACATAGAAATGAAGCATCAAGAGGTTAAGGAATACAAATATTGGAGTCAACTGTCTGAACTAATTCTGGATATGGAGCATTTTATTACCGATGCTTCTTTATTAAATTCAATCACTACCCTTAATATTAAGGACACCAATTTATTATCCTTGATTCAGGCTGTGGTAGATAGCTATTCTCCACAGGCAGATACTCAACAAAAGTCTCTAACATTTAGGCATACCGATGAGTGTGAATCGTCATGCTCCTCCTACCCCTGCGATTCTGATAAGATAAAGCAGGTTCTATCAAATCTAATTAAGAATGCCCTCGAGGCTACAGAGCCCGGAAATTATATAGAGCTTATCCTAAGTATATGCTTAACAGATAGTGGATCTATGTTGTCCATACAGGTTAATAATAACGGTCAACCAATACCCGATGATGAGATTGACACAATCTTTAACCCCTTTGTAACCTACAAAACCGGTGGAACAGGACTAGGCCTTGCTCTGACCAAAAGAATCATTGAATCCCATATGGGAAACATTCAAGTGTCCTACACCGATACCTTGACAGGATTTACAATCCTGCTGCCTCTTTAAGATTACTTATAATATGTTAAATTGGAATACCTGATCAAAGGTTCTAAGAGTTTTAAAATTGCCCTTTGCAGTTAATTCCCCCGACATGAACGCCCCTTGAAAAGTAATTCGCCCAAGAACCAGCTTATTCATAACTTCCCTTTTGGTTTTTGCTATAACATCTGCATCTGCTTTTTCGCCATAATAGCATTTCAGATGTTTCTCTTGTATTTCAACAATAAGTATTTTTTTAGTGTCTGTAAATTCTATCGAATAAGATGCTGAAAATTCTTCTATAGGGTTAAAGTTCTCCTTGAGATTTCGAATAAATTCTTGGTCGCTTTCATTTTCTCCACCATTCATCATATCCTTATACAGCTGTGTAAGCTCCTCTATGTCCTCTTTTTGCTTCTTTACATAAGTATCGTCTGAAACATATACAGAAAGCTGTTCACTTTCCTGAGGTGTAAGTACTATTGAGTTGCTTTTAAATAAATTCTGTCTTAGGACTATATTACTTGCAGGAAGCATACTTCTCCTTTGATTTATAACCCGGTAATATGTTTCTGCCTTATTTTCAATTAAACTGGCATAATCATTGTTTGTCTCAAACTCTACATGATCATCTACATAGGTTGACAGCCCGTTATATGCTATCCCTCCCAGCATCTCCCATGCTTGAATTAATGTGAGCTTTGCTTCCCTCTCACCATAGGTACTTGCCGTAACTATAGGCATCATGTACAGCTTTGCCAGCTTCTCCTTATCAGCATATAGCCAGCAGGAATCCAAAAACTGCTGCATATATCCACCGATACCCATCCATTCAACAGTGGTTGCTAATATAATGCCGTCAGCCTCTTTCAATGTCTTAGGAAGCATGGCGATGGTGTTCTTCTCCTCATATAGGTTATATCTCGTTACCTTTACTCTTAACTCTACAAGCACTTCTGTCAGCTTTCCGATTACGTATAAGGTCGGATCTTCGATTAACCCTCTACCACCATAATAGATATTGATCTTCATAAATCAACTCTCCTCCCGTCCTCCTAGGTACATTATAACGCCTCGTCCTTCTGTTCCTTATTTGGTCTCCTATACAGAATAAGGGCAAGAATAATTCCTCCGATAAAGCCCCCTATGTGAGCAATATTGTCTATATTTGCATTGGCAATCCCACCATAAAGGCTAAAGATTGTAAATAAAATAATCTGTCTGCTACTTATATCCTCCATACGTCCTTTGTTAACTAGCAGAATATATACCATAGCTCCAACAATTCCAAAAATGGCACCGGAAGCCCCTATGGATAATACCAAGCTATCCTTTATCATATTATAGCTGATAGATGAAATACCTGCAATAATTCCTGAACCAAAATAAATAATTAAATACTTTATTTTTCCTGCCGCTCTTTCAAGATTATCTCCTACGAAAAATAGTACCAGCATATTATTAGCTAAATGTTCAAAATCCGAGTGGAGAAACATTGATGTTAATAATCTATAAAACTCGCTCTCCTCTTTTATCCTATACCATGACAAGGCCCCGTTTTGTAATACATTAGCACTTTCTCCTAATATACTTGTATGATGAGAGAGCAGATAAATTATTATGTTGGCCACAATTAATATAGTATTAAATAGAGTTATCCATTGCGTTTTATGACCATGAGTATTATAGCCTGGGCTATATTCTTTATCTTCCAACCCTGTCGAATAGTCATCATCATGAATTATATCTTCCATTATAGATGCCAGCTTTGCAAAATATGGTGTTTGATTCTCATATATTATAATACGTCTGTCCCATAAATCCACTATAAAATGGTCTTCCTCGTCATAATGAAGCTGTCTTACTCTTTCAGGTACGGCAGTAAGTATCAGTCCCAA
>JAQVQL010000351.1 GCA_028701595.1 Herbinix sp. | reverse complement strand
ATATATTTCTTTGGATTTTTCATGATGCCCTTGCAGTTCTCAGGTCAAACCGCCTTCGTTGCACTGGGAAAGTCCAGACACGCCATATTCTTCTCCCTACTTCGCAAAGTCATCATAGTAATACCATTAACACTACTACTTCCGACAATGTTCGGCCTTGGCACCAATGGAGTATTCCTCGCCGAACCCATTTCCAACTTCATAGGAGCAATCGCTTGTTACACAACCATGATTGTCACCGTAAGACTGGAACTCAAATAATCGGTACCAGGTACCGATTTAGACTGTACCTGGTACCAATTAAACCAATTAAAAAATATCATCTAGCTGAATATACAAATCATCAAATATTTCTACCTTTATACTACTACCTACACCATAAATATTTGGCATTCTAAATTCACCATATAATAATGACACCATAACTTTTTTCGTGATTGGGTCAATAATCCAATATTCTCTAACACCATACTCTTTGTATAGATTATACTTATTTATGCTGTCATAATCTTTAGTGGATGGAGACAGAATTTCAACAACCATATCTGGAGCACCGTTACAGCCCCTATCATCTAATTTATTCTTATCACAAATCACAGAAATATCGGGTTGAACAATTGTATGCTCCTCTTCAGATAACTTAACTGCAAATGGAGCTGGATACACCTCACATTTCCCTTTCCTATCTTTTATGTAAGATACAAAGGCATAAGACAATTCCATTACTATCTTCTGATGTGCTCTACTCGGTGCAGTCATATAATAGAGCTCCCCATTAATCAATTCAGCATGCTCTCCATCTGGAAGATCATAAAATTCCTCCCATGTGACATGTGGCCTGATACTATATGATTTTGACGTCTCCTTTATCAAGTTCTCAGTACCAAAATTATATAAACCAAAGAGCTCATCAATTGAAACATATAGAATATGTGCTATCTTTTCGATTGTATTGACATTAGGCTCTCGTTCACCTTTCTCATATAGACAGTAAGTAGAATTAGAAATCTCTAGCCTCTTTGCCATATCCCGTTGAGTAAAGCCTCTTACTTTACGCGCTAATTTTAGATTTCCTGAGAATACATTCTTTTTTCCCAATTCATCACCTCTTTGCAATCATTAAGTTTACATTTTGTAAATTTATTATACGAAATAATTTACAAATTGTCAACTGTACCAGGTACCGTACCTGGTAGAGATTTGGACATATCTTACCGATTTCTTTCTTTCACAGTATTCTCATTTTGCAGATAATCCATGTCTACAATATCTACACTATCTTCGCTTTCTACAAAATTCTTATATAGACGCCTATCATACTGAAAATATGCCAATGTCTCATCCTCATGAATCAAGCTGTTTTTATAAACACCCATATATACCCCATAGCTACTCCACGGATATTTAATTGGTTTGTCTACTATACCTGCTTTTACAGGATTTAGATGAATATACTTACTTGTCTGCAAAAGATAAGCTTCGTCCTCGATTAATTCTGAATGATATCGATTCTGAAATAAATGCCCCACTTTTTCATACTTTGCGTTGAAATATTTCGAATATCTCCAGTTGATTCCTCTCATTATAGTCCAGATCTCAATATTATTAGTGGCAATCTGAAGGTGTACATGATTTGACATTAAGCAATAGCTATATAATTTAAATGGATAAATTACATTGATTCTCCGCATATAATTCATGTACTGCCAGTAATCCTCATTACATAAGAATATCTTTTGCTTATTGTTTCCTCTCGTTACAATATGATATATAGCACCTTCGTACCATACTCTTTCTTTTCGCGAAATAATAGTTCCTCCCCTCTCATTGAACCTCTCATGATTAAAGTCACGAGTGTTCTTAGTTGTGTTTATAAAGTTTAAGAACAAAAATAATGGGATAATAAAGCTATGTGATTAAAGTCTAGATTTGGCTTAAGCCAATGGAATATAAAGAAGAATAGCACGAAGAATTAGTATATATAATATCACGTTTTACATATTATGTATATTGTAAGAAAGTCTAATAATTTCAAGATCAATTGTAAAAAATGACGATACCTGTCGGTACCAGGTACCAAAATGGTACCGACAGGTATCGTCAATTAAGAATCCTTTACTCAGTTATTAACTTCTCCAACGCGAGTGGTTCTATATATTTACCGTCTTTATAGGCTCTCATATTGCCACCGGAGATTTCATCTATAAGTGCGATGTGCTTATCTTCACCGACACGTCCGAACTCTAGCTTGATATCGTATAATTCGATACCCTTCTTGGCAAGCTCGTCCTTCACTATATCTGATATCTTAACTGTAAGTTCTTTAAGTACAGCATATTCGTCTCTGGTTAGTATTCCAAGCATATGAAGTGCATCCTCATTAATGGGAGGATCTTGTCGCTCATCATCCTTTAAGGTCACTTCTACAAATGCATCTAGTATTTGACCTTCCTCAGCATACATCCCATATCTACGCATGAAGCTTCCTACTGATCTATATCTACAAATAACCTCAAGCCCCTTACCAAACACAGAAGCAGGCTTAACGGTCATGGTTGCAGCATCAATATCACAATCGATATAATGTGTAGGTATTCCTTCTTTCTTAATCCTTTCAAAGAACAGCTTTGTCAGCTTAAGGCCCGCTCTTCCTGCTCCATCTATAGATAATCCTACGGTGTTTGCCCCTGGATCAAATACTCCGTCCGCTCCAGTTACATCATCCTTAAACTTTAACAGATAATTAC
>JAQVQL010000350.1 GCA_028701595.1 Herbinix sp. | reverse complement strand
ACTGTGTCGCCTCTTAACAGGCTTTTTCAGTAATAAGCAGGAAATTAACCTGTCCTTAAATTTGGTTGGTATAGATATTTCAGACAAAATTTTTAATGTTGCACACATTGTGATACAGAAGGATGATTTGCATGAACTGACAAATTACCCAACAATAAAAGCACATATTATGGAATTTACCAAAGATAAAAATGTGTATGTAATTGATACAGGCTTAGAGTGTCTTTCTCTAATTTTTAATTTTGATAATAGTGATATTAATGCGAACAAAGAGGAAATCACGTCTAGCATAATGGAAATTCAATTCTACCTAGATAATTTTAAAGTTTCAATACTAACAGGCTGTGGAAGCTTTTATAAAGATATAACACAGATAAGAAACTCCTATATTGAGGCCGTTGTTGCAATCAAGAGCCGAATTAACATCTCCGAAGATAGCATATCCTGGTATAGTGAGCTGACCCTAGTACCTATGTATTACTATCCTTTGGAATTGGAGCAGCGTATTCTTATAAGTTCAAGATGTGGCGAATATAGTTCAATTGAGGAAACTCTAGATTTAGTATTTATGGAGAATTATATAAAATCAAAAATATCTGATAATATGAGCGACTTACTAGTAATGAAACTTAAGACAACTCTACTAACAGCAAGTAGTGAACTTCAGACCTTGGACGAAGCTTTGTATAAGGATACCATGGTCTTCATACTCGCTCCTGTAGAAAATGTTCCTACCTCTGATATATACAGAAAAATACGTGAGCAATTTAAAGCAATCTGTAATATTACCTCTATGTCACAAACAATTAAGAGAAGTCAGTTAAAGCAGAGTATTTTGGAGTATATAGATAATAGTTTCCGAGATTCTGATCTTAGTCTGTCAAAAGTTGCGGATACCTTCAATATATCTGAGACTTATTTGTCGTCATTCTTTAAGGAGCATACAGGTATTAATTTTTTAACCTATATAGAATCAAAACGTCTAACAAAAGCATGCACATTATTAAAAGAGCACAACGACACAATAGATACAATTGCAAAAACCGTAGGTTATTCAAGTGCCCATTCCTTCCGTAGGGCATTTAAAAGAAATTTTGGAATTAGTCCAGCTAATTATAATAAGTAAAAATATCATCAAGGAGGCATTCTATGAACCAACAGTTAAGCAGTAATGATTATTTGCTCCATGTCCTAAATTCCATACATACAAATCCCTTTGTAAAAAGAACTTTAAAGGATTTTCACGCCGCGTATTATGAAGTAGCAAAATTGGAATTAAAAAAAAGGGGATTGACTGATGAGGTTTTTGATTATCAACACTTATCCCTTACACTTAACCGCCTAAAAAATCGTCAAGACATGGCTGAATTCGGTATTCCAGCCTTAGTTAGAATTCTTAAAGAATATCGTGACATGCTACCTAATGAGGTAATTATAGAAATAGAAGAAACCTTAATAGGCTTCAGATATTGGCTTGATGAACCAGGAGAAATACATGCATGTTATTTTACAGAAAACCACCAGCCCTTATACCACAGTGGAGAATATCTTGTAGGAAGTCTATTTCCAGATGCAATCTTTCCATCTAACGGTAAATCTGGAGCATGGCACAAGGAGCATGGTCGAGTTTTTCTTAATCGATGGATGGACTGGCGAATGAAGTTTGGCTTCAGCGAATGGTGTACCAATTATTATTGCGAAGATATGATTGCCTTATTAGGGATATTTTATTATGCCGAAGATAAGGACATGAAAGACAAAGCAGGTAAAATCATTAATACCTTACTTCTAGAGATTGCTTTAAATAGCTTCAAGGGACAATGGATTGGTACCCACGGCAGAATCTATACACACTACGCTGTTGAGCCCGCCTTTGATTCAATAGGACCAATATGCCATATGTACTGGGGCGAAGGTAATATAGAAGGCGATTTGGCAGATTGTGCTATTATGCTAGCTGCTTATGATTATAAATGCCCTGAGGATATAGTTAGAATTGGAAAAGATAAACCTGATACTTTTATAAATAAGGAACGCATGAGCATCAACACTGAAGATGCTAAATATTATGGTGTTGATCCTGCAGATTTTGATAATATTATGTTTTTTTGGGGTAACCAGACCTATTGTAACAGAAATGTAATCGAGAATTCTGTAAAGATCATTAATCCAAACAACTGGATGAATGAACGATTTAATGCATACATAGAAAAATATAAATTATGTGATATGGCAGGCATTCCATATGATCACGACCCCGACTTCACCGCCTTAACTCAGGCCGATATATACACTTATAAAACACCGGATTATGCTATAGCTTGCGCTCAGGATTATAGAAAGGGAAGGCAGGGTTATCAACAGATGCCATGGGGAGCCACCTTAGGAGGCAGAGCAATCGTGTTTACTAATCATCCCGGATCTCAGGATTTTGTGGACAGGCCGAATCAAATAGCAGGTAGCTGGATTTTACCACGTGCAGTACAACACGAGAATGTAGTACTTTGTATCTATAGGATACCAGCTGATTATATACGTATGCTTGAAACCCATGCTTATTTTCCCAAACATGAATTTGATGAGGTAGTAGAAAAATGGGGCTGGGTATTTGGAAGAAAAAATAATTCTTATATAGCACTTCATTCATTAATGCCTTCCTACTTTAAAGAGCCGGATCTCGATCTTTATAAAGTCGTTTATCAAGACAAATTGGAAACATATGCAGCAAGAGCTAAGCCTTATTTTTATCATGCTAACG
>JAQVQL010000349.1 GCA_028701595.1 Herbinix sp. | reverse complement strand
ATTATTTAGGGAGGCTAAGTCCTCCGTTAATGGTTATATAAAAGATTTTGTTAAAGAGGGAGGCTAAGTCCTCCGTTAATGCTTAGATAAAATATTTTGTTAAAGAGGAGGACTATAAAATGATTACACAAAGACCAAAGGGAACGCAGGACTGGTATGGTCTTGATATGTACAGAAGGACTATTATTGAGGAAATCGCGAGAAAGCTATGTAAGACATATAATATTAAGGAGATAATTACTCCTGCTTTCGAGCATACAGTCCTTTTTCAGAGAGGTGTAGGGGAGACAACTGATGTGGTGCAAAAGGAGATGTATACATTCCAGGATAAAGGAGATCGTAGCATCACCCTAAAGCCCGAAGGAACTGCTGGAGCTGTTCGTGCATTTCTTGAGAACAGTCTATATAATATGAGCCAGCCAACAAAGCTGTTTTATATCACACAGGCATTTCGTTATGAGAATCCTCAGAGCGGAAGATTCAGACAGCATCATCAGTTTGGTGTGGAATTTCTAGGATCGGCTAGTCCTCTGGCTGAGATAGAGATAATTACGCTATTAACAGAATTTATGGAGGAGCTTGGGCTAAAGGGAGTAAAGCTCTATATCAACAGCATTGGCTGTAAGAATTGTAGAAAGACTTATAATGAAGCATTACTTAGCTTTCTTAAAGAACATGAGAATGAGCTATGTGGTACATGTAGAGAGAGGATGCAGAAGAACCCTTTGCGTGTTCTTGATTGTAAGGTGCCTACATGTCACGAAATAATGAAGAGTGCCCCTAGGACAATTGATTATTTGGATGATGAATGTAGGGAGCATTTTGATGATCTACAGAGCCTCCTTAGTAAAATGGATATTCCCTTTAAGGTTGATACAGGGATTGTGAGAGGTTTGGACTATTATACAAAGACTGTATTTGAATTCATTAATAGTGAAGGACTTACACTGTGCGGAGGCGGAAGATACGATAATCTTGTCAATGAGATAGATGAGAAGCAGGACATTCCTGCGGTAGGCTTCGGATTCGGTATAGAGAGGATTATTAAAGAGCTGGATGCAGAGGGTGTGCAGCTGGTTGATGAGCCGGCTGTGGATTTGTATGTAGGAATATTGGGTAAGGAATCAAAGGCCGAGGCATATAAATTAGTTAAGAGGCTAAGACAAGCAGGTCTTATAGTTGAAACGGATTATATGGACAGAAGTGTAAAGGCCCAAATGAAATATGCCAATAAAATCGGTGCAAAAAATACAGTAATTATTGGCGCAGATGAATTATCAGCAGGAAGGGCTAATATTAAAAATATGGATACCGGTAACCAGATTGAGGTTGAACTTAATAAGGTAGCAGAGTGTTTACTTAAAGCCAACTAAAGAAGTAATACAGTTAATTATAATAGATGATAATAACTAGAGGAGCAGGGTTTCAAGAAAATGAAACCGAAGCTCCTCTTATAGTACTGCTTAATATTCTTACTCTGTATAACCAAAGGCTAGGATTGAGAATTCCTTCTCCTCATCCCCTTCTGCCATCTTGATCTCTACATTATGCATTGCGGGGCTTTCTTCATTTAGCAAAAGCAAAGTATAAGGATTATTCCAACCTCCGCCCTGGTTACTTAAGATGGTTTTTATAAGTTCTCCATCAATATACACATCCGCTTTGCCAGAGGTAGCTTGGCTATTAGACTTGTATACTATAAGCAGGTTCTTACAGAAAATATTCATGGTAAAGCTAGCAGTGCCACTTTTAGAGCCATGTTTCCAGTTGCTTGGGAATGTCTTTGTACCCGGCAGGTGGCGTAGAGTTCCTAGGTTAGTATCTGTTTCGGAAAAACTACCGGGATTTATAGTGATTTCATTTGGCACGGAGGAAGCATCTAATTTTTTAACTCCAACAAATGATTTTCCTATGGCTGCCTCTGATGGAATAGTAATATCTGTCTCAGAAGAAGCCTCTGAGTTTACTGTACTGAAATAATATTTAATACAATTTGCCATTATTTCATGTCCATAGTCTGTGGGGTGATATTGGTCGGAGAAGAATTCCTTATCTGTAAGCCTTTCTGCTTCAAGCTCGGGTACAACGGCATCCTTTATGCTAATCATCGGAAGATTATAGTGGTTGCCCACAGGCATAAGTCTGTCTTGGAGATTCCATTTTGACTGGAAGACCGCAAATAGAAGTACTACTGCAGGTTGGTTTTCTGCTTGCAATGCATTAAGTACAAGACTTTCATAAGCATCACCGTTTGTAGGATCATCTCCGT
Source organism: Herbinix sp. (assembly GCA_028701595.1). Lineage (GTDB taxonomy): Bacteria > Bacillota > Clostridia > Lachnospirales > Lachnospiraceae > Mobilitalea. The sequence continues at coordinate 490 of JAQVQL010000349.1, read as the reverse complement.
CGTTTACTGCAAATTCTACGAAAAGAATATCTGGTGAGCCTTCTGCGTAGCCAATAATGTCTCTATCATAACGAATCATACCAAGGGTTGAAGGAGTCCCTGCCATTCCGGCATTAACATATTTGACATTGTCCATACTGGCTAAGCCGAAGGCTTCCTTGAAATATATATATGATAGATAGGTAAAACTTTTTTCGGTAGAGGAGGCATTATAGCCTTCTGTGATAGACCCACCTATATAACCAATGGTAACCTCTTCCCCCCGTTTAGCCTTCTCTATGGCTTTTTTAATACGAAAATTATTCCCACTTGTAATCAAAGAATTCTTTATCATATCCTTGTATTCGTCCGTCCTTCCTTCCCATATTGATTCATCAAATGGATCAGGCACAGGCGTAGGCACCAGTGTCATAACACTTTCCTCCACATCCTCTGAGTCCGATGCATTTTTTTTAGTATCGGAAGAATCCGATTTGGCATCTGTGTCTAT
>JAQVQL010000348.1 GCA_028701595.1 Herbinix sp. | reverse complement strand
AGAAAATCAGCTTCTTTATTTGGGAAACCAATGGCTTGTATTATTTGCTATCTTTACAAGTATTAGCATTACAGGGACTTCTACTAGCACGCCTACAGTTGTTGCAAGTGCTACTGGAGATTCCATACCAAATAATGCGATTGCTACAGCAACAGCCAATTCAAAGAAATTGGATGCTCCAATCATTCCTGCTGGGGCGGCTATATCATGAGGTAATTTTAGCAATCTTGCTGGAATATAAGCTACAAAGAAGACTAAAAATGTCTGAATAATTAAAGGTATTGCAATTAATATAATATGCAGCGGGTTTGCTAATATAACTTCACCCTGGAATGAGAATAATAGTACTAACATTAGAAGTAGACCAATTGTGGTTATATTATCGAACTTAGGTAAGAAGGTATTCTCAAAGTATTCGGTACCCTTTTTACGTGTCATTAATATTCTTGTTAATATTCCCGCTGTTAAGGGTACTACCACAAAAAGTACTACTGACATGATTAATGTATCCCATGGAACGGACACATCGCTTACTCCAAGCAAGAATTTTACGATAGGTATAAATGCAATTAATATGATTAAATCGTTGGTTGCCACTTGAACTACAGTATAAGCAGGATTTCCCTTTGTTAACTGGCTCCACACGAATACCATGGCTGTACAGGGTGCTGCTCCTAACAATACCGCTCCAGCCAAGTACTCTTTTGCTAGATCAGGCGGTATTAAGCCTTTAAATATAACGTAGAAAAACAATACTGCTATTCCATACATGGTAAATGGTTTAATTAACCAGTTGGTAATCCAAGTAATATATAAACCCTTTGGGTTTTTCCCAACATTTTTAATACTTTGGAAATCAACCTTCATCATCATTGGATATATCATCACCCATATAAGTATTGCTGTTGGTATAGATACTTCAGCATACTCAAACTGATCAAAAAATTCAGGTACAAAAGGTAAAAACTTACCGATTAGGACACCTACAATCATGCAGATTGCTACCCATAGGGTTAAATATTTCGAAAAGAATCCAATTCCTGTAGCTTTTTCCTTACTCATCTATTTCTCACCTCTTAATATGGCATATTTTTTGTATAACATCCTATTTGCTACACTTATTTTTTATATTCATCTATCTTACTATAATGCTTATGGCCTCCGGAAAGATTATATACTTTCTTAATCCCGTTATTAATCAGAATGTTTTGAGCCGCATTTCCGGTAACCCCTTTATTACAATAGGTTATGGCGATTACCTCTTGATCCAAATCCTTTACCATTGACCGGAGTTTCGAGTGGGGTATGCTTTTAGCTGTTCCAATATGAGCATTCTCATACTGGGAGTCTACTCTGGCATCAATAAGTACATATTTCTCTCCCGACTTAGCTAAATGATTCAGCTCATCAGCCGTAATCAACTCTCTACCCTTGTTGATTGCGTTATCTAATATCATGCCTGTATACATAACGGGATCCTTTGTGGTTGAGAAGGGTGGTGCATAAGCTAGATCCAGATGGAATAAGTCTTCTGCATTTGCCTTGAAGGTTATGGCTGTGACAAATACATCAATTCTCTTATCTACACCATCATAACCTACAATCTGCACTCCCAAAAGTCTACCACTCTTTTTATCTGCAACAGCTTTAATAACCATCTCTTTTCCACCAAAATACTCGGGTTTATTAGGCTTCGTATTATGACATACAACTACTTCAAAGCCTTCTTCCTTCGCTTCACGCTCCGATAGACCAGTTTGCGCTACTGTTAAATCAAACACTCGAAATATTCCAGTTCCTAATATCCCACGGAAGGAAAGACTTCCACCCGTAATACAATCGCCAGCAATTCGTCCTGTCTTATTGGCTGTAGAGCCGAGTGGTCTATATACCGGTTTTCCTGTAACCACATGAAAGTGCTCTATACAGTCACCACAGGCATAGACATCTGGTAGATTGGTCTTCATGGTCTTATCCACTTTAATCGCTCCCGAAACTCCTAGCTCAATCCCAGCCTCTTTTGCCAGGATTGTATTAGGACGTACACCTGTAGATATAAGAACAAAATCAGCTTCTATCTTGGTCCCATCTGATAGCTCAGCTGCATTTTCACTTATCTCGGTGGCACTTGCACCAAGAAATACTCTGATTCCATTCTTCTGAAGATGATCCAATACATACAGTGACATATCCTGATCAAGTCCCGGAGTTACCTGTGGCAATCTTTCTACCAAAGTAACTTCAATCCCTAGTCTACTCAGATTTTCACAGACCTCCAAACCGATAAAGCCCGTTCCGATGATACAAGCCTTTTTAGGCTTTTCTCCATCAATATAACTCTTGATTCGATTCATATCATTAATATTTCGTAAGGTAAATACATGATTACGATCAATACCCTTGATTGGTGGGAATACTGGGCTGGCACCGGTTGCAATGATAAGCTTATCATAATTATCAATAAACACTGAGTTACTTGACAGGTCCTTCACTTCTACTTGCTTCAAATCCGGATTAATTGACAGCACCTCATGTCCAGTGTGTATGTCAACATTATACTTACTCTTGAAAAATGCCGGATCTCTTGGTGTTAGTTCCTCAACCGTACCGACCTCACCGCCTATATAATAGGGCATTCCACAAGCTGAATAAGATATAAAGCTATCCTTTTCATAAATAACGATTTCATTATCCTCATTATTTCTTCTTGCCTTAGCAGCTGCGGATGTCCCAGCTGCAACAGCACCAATAATTATCAATCGCATCTTCCT
>JAQVQL010000347.1 GCA_028701595.1 Herbinix sp. | reverse complement strand
CTTCCTAACCTTTACGGAGATATCATTACTGATGAAGCCGCTGAATTCCAAGGAGGTGTAGGAACAGCTGGAAGTGCCAATATCGGAAAACGCTATTCTATGTTTGAGGCTATTCATGGCTCGGCACCCAGAATGGTTAAGGAAGGCAGAGATATCTATGCAGATCCATGTAGTATGATTAGAGCAGGTGCAATGCTTCTTGCTCATATCGGATATACTGAGGAAGCTGATAAGCTTTATAAGGCACTGGATATCACTACAATAACAGAGAAGAAGCTTGTGCTTACTGGTAGAGATACTGGAGCAACAGGTGAGGAATTTGCTAATTATCTTATGGATACAATTGAGAAATTGTAGGTCATAGGTGTTAATCAAATGATATACTTGTTTATTAAACAGTAATGTTTACAGAATAAGGAGGAGGATCCTTGGAGGAGTTAAATCTTCAAAAAGAGATAGCAGACAGGTATTCCCTTAGAGGCAGAGTATATAATTCTATCAGGGATAAGATACTGTCGGGAGACTATCATGAGAGTGAGGAATTGAGGGAAAATACTGTCGCCACTGAGCTTGGTGTCAGCAGAACTCCTGTCAGAGAAGCCCTTCGTCAATTAGAGCTTGAGGGACTAGTCAGTATAACACCTAATAAAGGAGCCACTGTTACTGGAATTACCAAGAAGGACATTCATGATATCTATACAATACGTTCATATCTGGAAGGACTTTGTGCAAGATGGGCTTGTGAGAATATAACTAACGCGCAGATTGAAGCTCTGGAAGAAATACTTTATCTATCTGATTTTCATGCAAGGAGAAGCCATTTTGATCAGATGGTAGAGCTAGATAATAAATTCCATGATTTGTTATACAAGGCTTCTGGCAGTAAAATATTAAACCATGTATTATCGGATTTTCATCAGTATGTGGAGCGGGTCCGTAAGATAACACTCTCTAGACCCTACAGGGCTGAACAGTCCAGTAAGGAGCATGCAGCCATTGTGCTGGCAATTAAAGAGAGAGATAAAGCTAAGGCTGAAGCCTTAGCCCATGAGCATATGATGAATACTATAAAAAACCTCACAGAGCAAGGATTGTAGACCCTTCGGATATATAAACACAACTAAGAACACTCATGATTTTAGTCATTAGAGGTTCAAAGAATAGTAATGCTATTTTAATAAGATTAATATAAATATAAATACCCCCTTACTTAGAAAAAGCTAATTGTTTTTAAGTAGGGGGTTTGTATATTATTTATTTAACCTAATCATTTTTATAATTCCAGGTATAATATAGTGCGTCTGCTAGTTTTGATTATTTTCATTAGTTTTACTCCTGAGATGCCAGCTGTTCCCACTCTTCAAGCAGCTCTTCGAGTCTGGTCTCAATCTGCTTTTTTTCTGTATGTAGCTCCATTAGCTTATGAGCATCTGTATAGATCTCCTCCCTTATAAGAAGGGCATCTATTTCATCGTTTCTGATTTCAAGCCCATGAATTTCATCCTCTGTCTTTTTAAGGTCGCTTTTTATCTTCCTAAGTCTTGCCTGCTCCTCCTTATGCTGCTGCCAGGAGAGCTTATTGATAGCAGCTGATTCATCGTTTTGCTTATCTGGACTCGAAGTAGACCAAGGCGTGCTCTTATTACCGATTGCTTTATCATCGGTGATTTTGCTCAGATAGGCACCCTCTACAGCTTCTTTTTTCTCCAGGTAATAATCATAATTACCTATATAATTAAGTAGCTGCTCCTCTGTAAGGTCAAGTATTCTGGTTGCTGTCTTATTAATAAAATATCGATCATGGGAGACATAGAGTATTGTTCCGCTATAGGAGTTAAGAACATTTTCAAGGATTTCCTTCGAGCTTATGTCTAGGTGGTTTGTAGGCTCGTCGAGAATTAGAAAATTCGCTTCCGATAGCATGAGCTTTGCAAGAGAGACTCTTCCTCGCTCACCACCGCTTATATCTTTGATCAGCTTAAACACATCATCCTCAGTAAAAAGAAATGCGGCTAAGATGTTCCTGATAGTGGTATTATCCAGATGAGGATAGGCGTCCTGCAGCTCGTCGAATATGGTTTTATTTGGATTAAGTACTTGCATTGCTTGATCGTAATAGCCTATATGAACCTTACTGCCAAACTGTACACTTCCAGCATCCGCTACTACAGATTCTGTAATTATCTTAAGTATAGTGGTTTTGCCAGTCCCGTTATTACCTATTATGGCAACCTTTTCACCACGTTTAATTTCAAAGCTAATATCATTAAAAAGCTTAAGGCTCCCATAGGATTTTGCAAGGCCTTCCACACTTAGTACATCATTACCGCTGATGATTCTAGGTTCAAGAGAAAAATGCATCTGCATATTCTCGGTGGGCTTATCTATACGCTCAATTTTATCAAGCATTTTTTCACGGCTTTCTGCTCGCTTGATGGATTTTTCACGGTTAAAGGAGCGAAGCTTTGTGATAACCTCCTCCTGATGCTTTAATTCTTTTTGCTGGTTAGCATATGCTTTTAGGAGAGCATTATCCAGCATGGACTTTTTATATACATAGTCAGAATAATTGCCATCAAAGGTCTGTGCCTTATTGTGGTCTAACTCAACAATCTTAGTTACAACCTTATCAAGAAAATACCTATCATGGGCTACTATAACCACAGCCCCCTTATAATTTATAAGAAAGGTTTCCAACCATGCTATGGATATTAGATCCAGGTGATTAGTAGGCTCGTCAAGTAGGAGGATATCCGGTTGGGAAAGTAGAAGCTTTCCTAGGGCAATTCTGGTTTTTTT
>JAQVQL010000346.1 GCA_028701595.1 Herbinix sp. | reverse complement strand
TATATGGTGTAGCAACAATAATGATGATATCCGGTTATTCGAGCAATCAAGAAGAGGAAATTGAAACCACCCATGATATTTTAGCAGATGAAGATTTACAGAATACATTAATCAACAATCTTATTACAATATTAAAAAGCAAAGGGTATTATGGAATCAACTTTAAGACTCCATATATAAGACCTGAGGATCGAACATTATATGTAGAGTTTGTTGAAAAGCTATCCCACCGACTTAATTTGGGAGGTTTTGAAATCTTTATTACCTTGACTCTAAGTGTTTTTGAGACATTATCAAATATAAGATATAATCAACTTCAGTATAATAATCTTGGAAAATTCGCAGATAAAATACTGCTCATGTCTTATGAGTTTGGATTCACATTTGGTATTTCACCTGCTGTAATAGCCTTTGATACGATATATAACTTTTTTAGCTTTATAACAGATTTAGTACCACCTGATAAATTAGTAACTGGATTAACGACCATAGGTTATTTGTTTACACTTCCAAATGAAGACAGATTATCCAGAGGTCAATCGCTGAGCTATAATTCAGTTATCACATTAGCAAGAGAAGTAGGAGCAGAAATACTATATGATGAAGTTACAAAAGCATCTTATTTTCAATATATCTCTCAACAAGAATTCTTTGTTAGATTTAGAGACGCAAGGGGTGTAGATGCGATATTAAGCCTGGTACCAGCTCATGACCTTAATGGTATAGGAATATGGAATTGTATGTTTTTTTATAATCAGATGTGGCTACTGATAATCTCGCAATACGAAATAGAGAAAATAGTCTCACTAGGTAGTTTGAGCTGCAATGAATGCCAGAAAACCACTTAAGAAAATTGTGATAACATCACAGAAGCATATGGTATATCGTGGTATATTAACATTAACAAATATATAAAGGAGGAAATATAATGGCTTCTGTTAAAATAACAAAACATAATTTTCAGGAAGAGGTACTAAATTCAAAGCAACCAGTATTACTAGATTTCTGGGCTAGCTGGTGTGGACCCTGTAGAATGGTTTCTCCTACAATTGAGGAAATCGCTAAGGAAACCGAGGGTGTTAAGGTAGGCAAAATTAATGTTGATGAAGAAAGCGAGCTTGCCGCAAAATATAGTATTATGAGCATCCCTACCATTATGGTTCTAAAGGATGGCAAGGTATCAGCAACAGCTGTTGGTGTTCGCCCTAAAAACGATTATATTAAAATGCTTCAAGATTAGTAGAGAATTATACACGTAATAAGCATTATCAGAATTGAAAAATATATCTTTCTGAGTTATACTATATTTGATATATCATATGCTTATAGATAAACCTTTATGGTTTTCTGAAAGGAGATTATAATATGCAACAAGCACCTAAATTTTTTAAATGTAAGGTTTGTGGAAATATAATTGAAAAGCTCTATGATTCAGGAGTTCCGGTAGTTTGCTGCGGCGAAGATATGGAGGAATTAGTGGCAAATACGGTTGATGCAGCACAGGAAAAACATGTTCCCAGCGTGTCTATAGTCGGAAACATAGTTCGGGTTGATGTTGGAGATGTGCTACATCCTATGGTGGAGAAGCATTATATTATGTGGATTTATCTTCAGACCAAAAAGGGTGGACAGAGGAAGGACTTACTTCCTGGGCAAGATCCAAAGGCGGTATTTGCACTTGAAGATGACGAGGTTGTTGCTGTATATGAATACTGTAATCTTCATGGCTTATGGAAGAAAGATTTGTAAAGTAAAACAAATGAAATATATCATAAAAATACATGCAAATATATACACTGCATGTATTTTTTTTTGCAATCCTATGGATTTTAGCGGAGAGGTAAAGTATAATGATTTTGAAGAGGGTAACCCCTCCGTTAATAGAAGTGTAAATTTGTCATATATCTAGGAGAGGTGTTATATGAGTGAAAAAAAGATATATTATCAGGAAACCTTAAAGTTTTGGAAGGATCTAAAAGAGGATCAGAGAGCCTTATTGAACCAAGGTATAATAAAGAAGCATTTTCATAAAGGCGAAGCTATGCGTACCAGTTCTGATAATTGTTCCGGACTTTTTCTTATTGAAAGTGGCCAGGTTCGTGCTTATATTGTCTCTGAAAATGGTAAGGAAATTACTCTTTATCGTTTGTTCGACAGAGATGTATGCATTTTTTCTGCCTCATGTATTATGAAAAATATAAGTTTTGATATATTCTTGGAGACTGAGAAGGAGACCGATGCTTATCTCATACCTACTTCAGTATTTGCTAAGATTTCTAAGGAATCTATGGCGGTACAGGTATTTGCAAATGAACTGATGGCTTCCCGCTTTTCTGAGGTTATGTGGGTTATGGAGCAAGTTATGTTTATGACATTGGATAAAAGACTTGCAATATTTTTGTTGGAGCAGTCTAATATAGAGGAAAGAGACACTATTGAAATTACCCATGAAAAGATTGCTAATCATCTTGGTTCTGCAAGAGAGGTAGTAACCCGGATGCTTAAATATTTCCAGAATGAAGGAATGGTATCCCTTAACAGAGGGGCAATTACTATTCTTGACCATAATAAGCTAGAGCGTATTACTATGTACTAAGCTACATTATTATGAGGGAGGTAAATACCTCCGTTGTATGTTATATAGATGATATACTATTATGAGGGAGGTAAATACCTCCGTTGTATGTTATATAGATGATATACTATTATGAGGGAGGTAAATACCTCCGTTGTATGTTATATAGATGATATACTATTATGAGGGAGGTATTGAAAATGCGGTTGACATTCTTAGGAGCTACTCACGAGGTG
>JAQVQL010000345.1 GCA_028701595.1 Herbinix sp. | reverse complement strand
CTATGCCACTGACGCAATTCATTATGATGCCGCCGCCTATCTTACTAAGCCTTTTGATTTGGAAATAATGAAGCTGAATATAGAAAAGATCGTCAATAAACTTATTAAGAAGAGAAATTTACACAAGAATAGCGAATACGGAAAATGGATGGAGAAAAACATACGCTTTATGAAACTGGATTTTTGGAAGCAGTTATTGGAGGGAGATTTTCAATCTGAATCAGAAATTCTAGAAGAAATAACTGAAAGGCATCTTGAAATTTCAGTCGATGATTACTATTGCATAATCTATACAAAGCTAAGTAATATCGAAGGAGATATTGAACGATACAGAAAAAGCGTTTATGAATACGTAATGGAAAAATCCATCTCCGAAACCATAACAGGAAATGAAGAAAACGATAGTGTTGTTAAATTCCATACTGATAATAGCTTAAGCTTCGTTACTATTATAAGTGCCAATCAAAAGGACTCTCTGAAGGAAAGATGCGAAGGGTTTATTAATAAACGCTCCGAACAGTTTTCTTCAATCATAACATGCTGTATTAGTGATCCAAACAGACTAGTAGAAATCCCAGCTTCCAAACAAAAACTTGAAAGGCTTTTCTATTATAATGTAAATATTAATAATAGGGTTTTTTATGAATATGAGGTTGAAATAACTGATACAAATGATATTCAGATATTAGATATGAAGAAAATCTCTGATTTCGTTGAAGATAAAGACAAAACACATATTTTAAATTACCTTAAGCAAACATTTCATGAATTGACAGTATTAAAGCGAATGAATCTGTACTCTCTATATTTAATGAAACAAGAGATTATGCAGGTTGTATATGCTGATCTCATGCAAAAAGGTATTCAAGCCACAAAATTATTCCATGATGAATTCTCCATACAGATATCAAATAGTGCTCTTAATTCGACAATAGATATGATACGTTGGGTTAATTACTTGCTTGAGAAGACCTTTTCATATGAAAAGGAGATAGAAAAATCAGCAACAATTATAGACAAAATAAATCAATATATTCATGATCATTACAGTGAAGATATTGGTAGAAGCATAATAGCTGGAGAGTTTTTCTTAACTCCCGAATATTTAGCAAAATTATATAAGAAGAAAACTGGAATCGCCATAAAAGCCTATATTAATGATTACCGTATTGATAAGGCTAAAGAGCTACTGCGCACAAGTGATAAGAGCATAAGTGATATTGCAGCAGCTGTAGGCTTTGATAATTTTTCATATTTTTCCACATTGTTTAAGAACTTAACCGGAGTATCTCCTAAAGATTATAAATAATAGTTATTTATTAATACTATCAGATATTCCTGTATTTTTTATACCGTTTTTCAATCATCTCACTAATTGAAATACTCATCAGTTCTTTTAAATCCGCACCTATTACATCCTTAACCTGACCCGTCACATACCCAAAGTCATTATGAGCGCCGCCAGGAGGTTCAGATATGATGCCATCAATAATACTAAACTGATATAGATCCTGTGCGGTAAGCCTCATATCATTTGCAGCGGCCTCCGCTTTTGTAGAATCCTTATAAAGAATGCTAGCAAAGCCCTCAGGCGAGAGTATAGAATATATGGCATTCTCTAGCATGTACACCTTATCAGCCACGCCAAGAGCTAAAGCTCCTCCGCTTCCTCCCTCCGAGATTACCACGGAGATTATCGGGGTCCTCAGCAGCATCATTTCTGCCAGATTAGTGGCTATGGCTTCTCCCTGCCCCCTCTCCTCTGCTCCGATACCGCAGAAGGCACCAGGTGTATCGATAAAGCATATTACAGGCCTCTCAAACTTTTCAGCCTGCTTCATTAATCTAATAGCCTTACGATATCCCTCTGGATGAGGCATTGAGAAATTCCGTGAGATGTTTTCCTTAGTGTTGCGCCCCTTTTGCTGCGCTATTATAGTAACGGGAATATCATCAAAGAAAGCAAGTCCTCCCACTATGGCTCTGTCCTCGCTATATAGTCTGTCTCCATGTAGTTCCACAAACCCTTTAAATATCAAATCAATATAATCAAGCCCTGTGGGCCTTATTGGCATTCTCGCTAATTTTACCTTTTCCCATGGAGTTAAGTCCATTTTGCCCCTCCCCTCACATTAATTCGTGCTTTTCAAGATTTCAGGCTTATCTTCCTCTTTATGATGGAGCTTTAGTAATACTCCTAATGTATTCTTCATATTATCCCTTGTGACTATCTTGTCTACAAATCCATGCTCCAATAAAAATTCCGCTCTCTGAAAGCCCTCCGGAAGCTTTTGTCCTATAGTCTGCTCGATAACCCTAGGCCCTGCAAAACCAATCAATGCACCAGGTTCAGCCAATATAATATCACCAAGCATGGCAAAGCTTGCAGTAACTCCTCCTGTAGTTGGATCCGTAAGAACAGTTATATATAGCTGTCCCGCAGCGCTATGCTTAGCCACCGCGGCACTTACCTTTGCCATTTGCATTAGAGAAAATATCCCTTCCTGCATCCTTGCTCCACCAGAGGCAGTAAACACTATCACCGGTAACCGCTCATCAACAGCCCTTTCAAACATCCTCGCAAGCTTCTCCCCGATTGCAGTTCCCATACTACCCATAAAAAAGGATGCATCCATAACCCCTATATAGGTTAAAGCACCACCGATTAATCCCTTTCCAGTTACAAGTCCATCCACAAGACCGGTCTGAGTCTGAGTCCTTACCAGCTTATCACCGTATCCGGGAAAATTAAGTGGATCTCTGGTCGTTAATTGCTGATCAATCTCTTCAAATGTATCCTCATCCATAATCATT
>JAQVQL010000344.1 GCA_028701595.1 Herbinix sp. | reverse complement strand
ATGCCAAAATACACCTTACATCAGTTAAGGCATTCTTATGCTTCAATTATGGTGAACCTTGGTGTTAACCCCAAGATAATACAAGAGAATTTGGGACACGCTGACTTAACTACCACCCTAAACGTATATACTCACACATACACAAAAACAAAGCAAATTGAAGCAAAAAGGTTAGATGATGCATTGAAAATGGCAAAATAAATAAATATAGGGAACAGGAATGAGAGTTTAGACTTATCAATCCTGTTCCCTAATTTCATGTAAATGGATAAGCTATGGAAGAGTAAGCCATGTAAAATAGTATAAATATTCTATATTAATGAAGGGAGACGATAAAATGAACTATTCAGTATTTAAAGAAAAATTAATAACAGAGCTAAAGAAACTATTTCCGGAATCGGAAATTAGTGAGGGAGAGGTAAGTAAAAACAATACCACATTTTATGATACTGTAACAATTCGTGCACCAGGACAGATAATAAGTCCCTGCATCCGTTTAAACGATTATTATAGGCGTTTTAATAGCCAGATGGAGAATGAAAGATCATTTGCCAAAGTTTTAGAAGGTATATGTGATGAATATTGGAGTACATTGGAGCATACGGGCTATAAAGATAAGATAATAAATGAAATAACAAACTTTAATGATATCAAAGATCATATTACCTGCCGATTGGTTAACCGAGCAATGAATCAAGCTTTGCTTGATACAATGCCTCATGAAAATTATCTTGGTGAATTTGCAGTAATATATTCAGTCATTATAAAGCAAGGAGATGAAGGCGTTGAAAGTGTCCGTATTACAAATTCTTTAATGAATCATTGGAAGATATCGTCTCATGATCTATATGAACTAGCCTTGAATAATACAGTGAAATTATTCCCGAAAGTATCCATGCCCATGGAGGATATGATTCGCAGTATGATAGGAGCGCCGATGCCTGAGAGGGAGGCGGAGGTCGGTATGATGTACATATTAACTAATGAACAGGGTATAAATGGTGCAACTGTACTGATATATCCTGGCTTATTAAAAGAATTAATTTCACAATATGGTATTAAAGAGCGATATCTCTATATTCTCCCATCCAGTATCCATGAAGTAATCTTGGTTCCGACAGAGAACCTTTCTATGACAGAGAATTACCGGCAAATGGTCAGGGATGTAAATTATAGTGAAGTAGCTGCAGAAGAAATTCTATCAAATCAGATTATAATATACGATTGCAATGAAGATACAATTCAATGTTTAGTTAAGGAGGAAGAATGATAAAGGATGAAACAGGAAATCTACTTACTAATAAGAAGGGGATTAAATGCTTCACTGACACTTTAGTATCAATAGCTAATCAGGAGGATGCTCGCACTAGTATCTCATTAGTGGAGACAAGGTTACATTGGAAAAAACCAAAAGGATATAAGGTACAATACACTTCAAATACAGAGAGTGCAGCAAAATTGGGCAAAGCATTATTTCCACCACACTATGATAGAGAGTACTTATATGCAATAGCATTTTCGTCTAAAATGGAACCCTTGGCAGTAACGCTACTTTCGATGGGTGGGCTATCATCAACTATGGTAGACCCTGGCAGAGTGTTTTCGTTTGCGATATTATCGGGGGCTAATTCTATTATACTGTTTCATAATCATGTAAGTGGAGATCCATCTCCAAGCAAGGAAGATGAAAATGTAACCCGGCGCATTAGAGACTGCGGCAAACTAATTGGAATTCAACTAGCTGACCATATCATAATAGGTGAATCTAGATATTATTCTATGAAAGAAGGAGGGATTATCTAGAATGTATATAAGACAATGTATATATAGAAAAAATAGTATATGTACCTTAAGGGGAGATGTTCCTAACTGTTGTTATGAGGTCAGCAGACCAATCCTTTTTCTAAATAAGATACTACGGAGAAATAAACATTGTATGTATGAAGAACCATTTTTTAGAGGCTAATAGTTATAAATTAATCATGGCAGTAATCAGTATATATTGATTAGTGTCTATTTTTATACCCTAAATTGGAGGTGCAAAATGAAGACTACAAAAAGTACGATAACAACAACCTTGATTACATCGGAGGATGATAAGTATACCTATGAGATACGAAAAGAAACAGGAAATGATAAACAGAAGGTAGCAGTGATAATAATGTTGTATCCTGGAGTGACATCAAATGATATAAATTATTGTGATAATACTACACAGAGTATTATTGATCATATGCCTGATTTGGATGTAGGTAGTGTAAGAATACTAAATTTATTTTCAAAGGTATGCTCAGCTAGGATGTCTACAAGATCAATAACTATAGATCAAGATAATCTTAAATACATTGAGTCAGTAATGAAAGAGAAGAATTCAAGCGACTATCTCTGGATTTTCGCATGGGGTAGCTCAATGTCATCTTGTAAAGTTGCCAATCAGACTAAGCGAATGATTTTAGAGCTTATGGAAAAGTATCTTAAAGAAGGGAAGCCTCAACAAATCACAGTCGAAGGTCTGGAGGTTAAAAACGAGAATGCAGTCCACCCATTATTCTTAAAAATAAGGTACGGTAATTGCACCTGGCTACTAGAGGATTATGTATTACCGAAAGAGCTTAGAGCGGAAGAAACTAAAGTGAGTAAAAATGAAGTCAAGGATATAAGAAGAAAGGGGAAGGTAGATGTACTACAAAATAGTAAATAGATTTGATGTGGAATGCTTATTGCAGAGTATTAATCATGAAAAAGTTATGGAAGAAGTCACGGCAGGATGTAGAGAAAAGGTAATGGATGTAATCCAGCAGACAATCAGCATTTTTGAT